>CAZBFS010000074.1:0-7919 GCA_964491215.1 uncultured Proteiniphilum sp. | reverse complement strand
TGAAGCCTCCCTCGTTGCCGTTGCTCCAGAGTATGATGGAGGGGTGGTTCACGTCGCGGGTAATCAGCGACTTCACCAGTTTCGATCCTACCTCGGTACCATAGGCGTTCTGCCATCCCGCCAGTTCATTCACTACAAAAATGCCGAGTGAATCACATACATACAGAAAGTGTGTGTCGGGTGCATAGTGAAACCGCACGGCGTTGATGTGCATCTCCTTGATCAGTTTCCCATCCATAAGGCTGATCTCCTTATTGGTGGTGCGACCTCCGTCTGGGTGGAATGAGTGGCGGTTGATACCTTTCAGTACCACCTTCGTGCCGTTCACGTAGAGTCCGTCCTGCACACGAAATTCTACGGTGCGGAAGCCGATCCGCTGGGTGTGTTGATGTACCACTTTGTTGTTGCTGTCCACCAGCTCCAGCTCGAGGTTGTAGAGGTTAGGTGTCTCTGTATTCCAGGGCTGTACATCTTTCCACTGAAAGCGAACCGCGTGCTCACTGCCCGCTCCAAGAGATGTCGTCTGACTGGTAGCAGCTGCCGTTTTTTCATCACCATACAGCTTCACCGGTACAATACGGGCATTCAGTGTGAAACCCTCTTCGATTGGTGTTGTGAAAAGATCCGCGTAGAGTGAACCGTCAGCCCTGGCATCGACAGCTAGCCGCTGAATGCTCGAGGCAGGCCTGGCTTCCAGGTAAACGGGGCGGTAGATGCCGCCGAAGATCCACCAGTCTGCTTTTCGCTCGGCTGCATTCACCAGCCTGTCGGATGATTCCTTGCTGACCTTCACCTCCAGGTTGTTTTTCCCTGATTTGATCTTATCGGTAATATCATACGAGAAACGGTTGAATCCCCCCTGGTGCATCTCTCCAGCGAGTGTACCGTTCACAAAGACCTCCGTATCGGTCATCACTCCCTCAAAAACGATGATCACCTGTTTCCCTTTCCAGTTTGATGGGATGCGGAATGTAGTACGGTAGATGCCTGTTTCGGTTGAGGGTTTGCCTCCCCTGATGGTGTACCAGCGTCCGTAACTGTATTCACCGAATCCCTCCAACTCCCATTGGGATGGTACTTCGATTTTTGACCATTTCCGGCTGTTCATGCCGTCGCTGCAATAGAAATCCCATGTTTTGGTGTCTCCAAGCCCTGTTCCGGAAAGATATAGCGTTTCTGTTTGTTGGGCTGTCACCTGTAAGGAGAGTAAAAGAATCAAAAGCAATGTCAGTTTCTGCATTGTATTAAAAATTAAAATGGTATTTTTTTTATCTGAAATCCCACAATCTACAAATTTAACCAAATCATGGAGTGTTCAGCTAATAAAAATGATATATTACCTGTAGGATTTGACATTGGCACACTGTTCATTCCTCTCCCGTTAATGGCCAATTGGGAGAAGGTGTACGCGTTTCATACATCTCTCTTTTCAGTTCTGCCACTATTTCGGGATGTAACTCAGCCAGATTGTTGCTCTCACTGCAATCTTCTTTCAGATTATAGAGCTCCAGGGGAGTATCTTTTTGTGTAGATACCACTTTCCAGTCCCCTTTTCTGGCAGCATACTGCTTCCCGGGAAACTCCCAGTAGAGCATCCGGTTGTCTGTTTCAACCTCATTACCGTAGAACAGCGGGAGGATATTGATGCCGTTCAGCTTTACCGGCACATTGGCATCAACAAGATTTGCGAGGGTAGGGAGCAGGTCGGGGAAGTAGATCTGGTTGTCGAGGGTTTGCACCGGCACCTTTCCCTTCTGGTTCACGATAAAAGGAATACGAATACCACCTTCATAGAGCAGGGCTTTGCGTCCTCTGAGGTTGCCATTGCTTTTCAACACCTCCAGTGGGGCCTGTATGGCCGCACCGTTATCGGAAGCAAAGATGATAAGTGTATTGTCGAGGATTCCCAGGTTTTCTACCTCTGCAATCAGACGGCCAATGGCCTGATCCATATGGGTGATGAGCGCAGCATACCGTTTGGTATTCAAATCCCAATCCTTGTCGTCATACCAGGAGGTATCATCGATGATGAAGGGCTCATGAGGTGAGTCATATGCCAGGTAGAGAAAGAATGGATCGTTGCTGTTGCGACGCATGAATTGAATGGCTTCATCGGTAGAGATATCGGTGTTGTGACGCTGGTGTCTGCCCTCCGCATTTTCCTCAATGTGTACCAGCGAATCATTGTTAAAACGATAGTAGGGGTAGTAGTAGGGGTCGTTTGAATGAGGTGTGCTCACGAGCCATCCATAGAATTCGTCGAATCCCCGGTTGAGGGGTGTGGCCTCAGGATTAAATCCGTCGAGATGCCATTTGTTTACCAGGCAGGTTTTATAACCAGCACTTTTCAGTACGGTGGCAATGGTTGTATCGGTTGGGAGCAGGTGCATGCGACGGATGGGATTCCCGTTCTTGAGTCCTTCCAGACCTCCTGCTGCGGCGAAGTTGTCGCGAATGGTGGTGTTGCCGCTGTTTTTGCCTGTCATCAGTGCACAACGCGAGGGAGAGCTGACTGCCGATCCTGCATAAGCTTGTGTAAAGCGGGTGCCGGTTGCTGCCAGACTGTCCAATGTTGGGGTTAGTATCTGTTCGTTTCCATAGCATCCCAGGTCTCCATATCCCAGGTCATCTGCCAGGATAAAGATGATGTTGGGATTCTCTTGTTGTTGACTCTGCTGTTGTTCATTGCATCCGGTAGTTAAGATGAGAGGTGAACAGCAAACACCCAGCATAGGAAATAGATTGATTGATTTCATGATTCAATTTATGTGAAGGAAATCACCCTGATCCCGTTCAACACGGGATCAGAATGACTTCCAGATTTGTTAACCTAAACAATACATCTCAATAACCTTCGTTTTGTGTCCATCCGAAGTCCAGCATCAATTGTAATTGATCGTATGGGAGAGGGAATAAAATCGGATATGAGGCATTCGCCCATTTCCATTTTGCCTTTGAATCGATCTTGTCATTCCCGTTCATGTGCGATTGAATTACCGAGTTGAGTCCGGGTTCAGCCCAGTTGAAATGGTCGGTCATGATTTTGGTGAGACGTCCACTGCGCAACAGATCGAACCAACGATGTCCCTCAAAGCATAGTTCGAGCAACCGTTCCTCTTCAATGGCAAGAGTGAGGTCCTCTTTCGAAGCAGCTGCAGTCGCATCCAGACCTGCCCTGTCGCGAACAAGATTGAGATGTGTGGCTGCACCAGAGGAGTTGCCTGTTTCATTCAGACACTCGGCATACATCAGCAATACATCGGCATAACGGTATACAATGTTATCCGTTCCGGCGGCATATTTTGAGAGGCCGTTGTAATTGTTCTGATGATCATAATATTTGAGTGTGGTTGGCAGATAGGTTGCGTTGTTCTCGGTTCTGAAGGCAAAAGGATCTGCAGAGGAGAACTCAGCGTCATACAATCCGTTGTACACCAGTTTTTGAAATCTTTTATCTTTTTCAGGATCATATTTCTTGTAGAGATCGTATGTCATCAGCAGGATACTTGTACCTTCTGATGTTTTGATTGTGGTGGATGAACCGTCATCATAGGCATAAGTAGGTTGTGCTGAAGGATTGATAATGTTGGGAATGGAGGCAGACATCAGGTAGTTGCTGATAATCGTGGAGCCATAATTGAACTGAGCAGCCAGAATAATCTCTTTTCCGTTGGCATTGTTGGAATCGTAGATATCTTCTACATTTGCTTCAAGCCCCAGTATGCCGGGATTGGCACTGGCAAAATCAATTACACTTTTCAGGTGTGTCTTTGCTGTTTCAAAATCATTCCTTGTCATGTAAATCTCTCCAAGCATGGTCTGGGCTGCAATCTTGGTAGCCCGTCCAGTTTGTGCATCTGTCGTGTAGTTGTTGGGCAATCCCGCAACTGCATCGGTAAGGTCCTGCACCACCTGGTTGTATACTTCATCAACTGACTGACGAGGATAACCGTAGAGGGTGGTATAGTCCTCAATCACCTCTGTGGTGACCGGAACGTTGCCGAAGAGCCTCACCAGCTGGAAATAAGCATAAGCCCTGAAAAATTTGGCTTCACCTTCAAACTGTTTTTTGTTTGCTTCATCATTAACGTTGTCTAACGCTTTCAAGACATAGTTAGATCGGTTAATGATATTGAAGCATCCTGACCAAATGGTAGAGGAGATGCCAAAAGTTTCAGTGATGTTGCTTTCATTCAGGTTGATGTGATCCATCGAGTTGTTTGTTTTTCTGTTGTAGGCCACATCTGTTCCTATATCATTGAGGTAGATGATGTTCTGGGTTACCGAGCGGAGCTGGTAATAGACATCATAGAGCACATTCTCAACCTCAGCGTCATTGGTGAGGTAGGTCTCAACCTGCATCGAATCTGACGGGAAACGGTCGAAAAAGCTGTCACTGCAGGAATGAAGCCCTAAGGCTATGATTCCCATAAATAATATTGTAAATATTTTTTTCATACGATTATTTTTTTTAATTATGGTGTATGGAACTCGCAATAATCATCTGCTTGAGTGAAACAGTTTATATGCTTGTTTCATATGCATAACTTGTTTTGAGCATGATGTGATGAGCAGTTGCGGAATTTAAAAACCTATATTGACACCGAATGTGATTACTCGTGACAACGGGTAGCTGCCGAAATCAACTCCATTATTGGTGGCGGAGTTCCCCGAGTAGTTTGACTCAACCGAATACCCCGGGTATTTGTCAAAGGTATAGAGGTTTTGTGCATTAAGGCTGAATCGCAACATCTCAAAACCGATCATTTTAGTTAATTGCTTCGGGAGAAGATAACCAATGCCCAGATTGCGCAGACGCAGATAATCGGAGCTGTAAAGATAACGGGTGGAGGCATTGATGTTGGATCCAAGGTTGTTGGTGCCCGCTTTATGTGATGTGCCATTGCCGGGATCACTTTCCGACCTCCATCGTCCCAAACCGGACTCAGCCAACACATTGTCATCATATCTGTTCAGGGTGAAAGCACGTGCAGCGGCAAAGATCACTTTGCCCCCCACCTGGCCGTCAATCGTGAAGTTGAGGTCAATGTTCTTGTATGCAAAAGAGTTGGTCCATCCGAAGGTGAAGTCGGGCTGGTAATTGCCCACGAGCTGGAAGTCATCGTTGTTGATCACTCCATCTTTGTTGTAGTCTTCGTACATCAGATCACCAATTGCCTGTGTTCCGAAATTGGGATTGTTTTTGACATCATCTGAATTGTTAAAGGTGCCGATTACCTTGAGCATGTACATGTCGCCCATCGGTCTCCCCACGTAGTTGCGGATCACATTTCCCCACTTCGTTCCTGCACTCTGGTTGGAAAGTTGAGACTGTCCGTTGGCGAGGGTGAGGATCTTGTTGATGTTTTTAGAACCGTTGAGGGTTGCAGTCCATTTAAAGTCGCCGGTAAGGATGGGAGCGGTCAGTTGCGCTTCAAAACCCTTATTTTCAATTTCTCCCGAGTTGGCCATGATGGATGAGGATATGCCATTGAAATTGGGAATAGACATTGACATAACCACTTCACTAACCCTGCGGTAGAGATCTACGGTGAGGGCGAAACGATTGAAAAATCCCAGATCGATACCCAGGTCCCACTGACTGTTGGTTTCCCATCCCAGGTACGGATTGGAATAACCGTTCGGATAGTAAGCTGTGCGTGTCATCATGTTATCACCGGTGCCAAATACCACCTGGTTGGAGCTTCCAAGAGACGCCATCCATGAGTAGTAATCACCAATCTGGTCATTGCCTGTAAGGCCGTAGCTCAGTCTGATCTTTGAACTGGTCAGCCAGTCGCTTTTTCCCCACTCCTCCTCAGAAATATTCCAGGCTGCCGATCCCGAGTAGAAGATACCCGCACGTTTGCCGGGTCCGAATTTGCTGGAACGGTCGCGCCGGAGAGAAGCAGAGGCAACATATTTCTGGTTGTAGTCGTAGTTGAGACGGCCGAACACGGCATCAAACGCATATTCGCCCACAGTTGAGGAGCCGTTCCAAAGGTTTGCTCCATTTACGTTGGTGATATTGGTCTGGGTGTATGCAATGGGATAGTCGCTGTCGGTACGGTCATCCTGACGCACATCAAACGTGTTGAAATATTCAGCGTCATAACCGAGCAAAGCGGTGAAGTTGTGACGCTCATCGATCGACCATCCGTATGTGGCAGTCGTAGATGAGTACAAGTCGTAAGCCATGAGAGAAGAGCGGTAACCGTCAATTGTGTTGAAGTTGGGTGTCGATTTATTTCCCGTATAGCTGTTCCCCAGCAGGTAAGCAGTCCGGTAGTTATCCCGCTTGTAGGAGTTGATCATCAAATCAACGCTGGAGCGGATGACCAGTCCCTCAATTGGTCTGAACTCAAGAAATGCATTATTCAGTGAGCGAAATGACCATCTGTTATCAAAGTTTTCCATCAGGTTGGCAACCGGATTTCTGATCTGCGTGTTGAACCCGTAGTTGGGGTAACCATTCTTTCCTCCGCCATGCTGTGCCACCTGGAAATAATCACCATTCTCTACATAGGGTGTGAAAAGAGGGGGGAAGGTGAGTGCTTCGGCAACAACACCGGTCACATCTTCGGTATTCCCGCCTGAAGGACTTTGTGCACGGGTATGGTTGTAGGTAGGAGAGAAACTGACTCCCAGCTTTATCTTGTCTGTCAAGAGGGCTTCAAAGCCACCTTTCAGGCTGATTCTTTTGTTGTAAGAGTTCAACAGTATACCATCTTCATTGAGATACATTGCCGAAAAATTGTATTTCACCTTTTCCGTTCCACCGGTTACCGAGACGCTTGTTCTATGGTTGAGGGCGTTACGGAAAATATCTTTTTGCCAGTTGTTGTCAGGCAAGGTGCTGCGTTTGTTCCAGAGATCCTGGAGTGCGGGGAAGTTGTTGATGGTTCCGTTGTTGGTCCTGGCTTCAATCACCATTTCCAAATAATCATCCCTGCCCAACACATCTACATAGGTGGATGGCTGACTTACCCCCATCTGTGCATTGAGGCGGATTTCCGGTTTCCCCTCCTTGCCCTTTTTTGTGGTTACGATGATCACCCCGTTACCGGCACGTGATCCATAGATAGCCGATGAAGCGGCATCCTTCAGGATCTGGATGCTTTCCACATCCTGTGGATTGATGTTTGCAAAATCGCTGCTGGATGTAGTGGGATAACCGTCAATCACATAAAGTGGATCGTTTCCACTATTGATGGACCCGTTGCCCCTGATGCGGATCGCAGGTGACTCACCCGGTTGTCCGCTGATCTGCTGAAAGGTTACCCCGGAGCTAAGTCCAACAAGACTCTGTGCCAGGTTCCCGGTAGGCATGTCTGCCACCTTATCCCCTTCAACGGTGGCGACGGCTGTGGAGAGTGATCTTTTGGATACGGTACCATAACCAATTACAATCAACTCCTCCATCAAGGTCACATTCTCGGCCATCGTCACATCAATTCGGTTTCTGTTTGCAAGAGGAATAATCTGTGAATCATACCCGACAAAAGAAAAGACAATGTTAGCATCGGGTGCGGGAACCCTCAGTGTGTAATTACCTTCAAAATCGGTTACCGTTCCGATTGAAGTGCCTTCAACCTGTACGGTCACTCCAATCATCGGCTCTCCCAGTGCATCTATCACCGTGCCACTGACGGTGCTTTCTTGTGCTGTAGCCATTATCACATATGACAAAAGGCTTAGCAGTAAAATAAGAACTTTCGAAGAAAAGGTCATTTTATTCATAATGTTTTTAATAAGCGTTTGAATTCATATTCGGAATCTGATGTTAATTTCGTTTTGTACATGGTAATATGCCGGACATGCATCTGACGATGTCCGGTAATGTTTGTGTGCTATTTTTTCACGCTTTCTTCACCATGGGCTGCAGGGAGGTGAGCTCTTTGATCATCACCCTCTCTTTG
>CAZBFS010000073.1:0-7980 GCA_964491215.1 uncultured Proteiniphilum sp. | reverse complement strand
CCTTTCAATGGCTCACGCAGCGAGCCGGCCGGCAGCAGCATGTCATCGAAAACAGGCCGGTTACTGTCTACCAGCAGGATGGAGAGCGATGGTTGCACGTAGCGGTGCTGAAAGCCGTCGTCGAGGAGGATCACCTGCGGGCGTTCCTCCTCCTCGATGGTGAGGAGCTTCTCGATCGCCTTCACCCGGTTACCGTCGACCACCACCATCAGATCCGGGAACTTGCGTTTGAGCTGAAGGGGCTCATCACCCACCTCAGTGACTTGTGAGCTACACTCCACGATACGGAACCCACGGCTCCTGCGTTTGTATCCCCTGCTGAGTACCGCCAGCCGGTAGTGAGGGGAGAGCAGCCGGATCAGGTACTCAATATGGGGTGTCTTGCCGGTACCGCCCACCGTTAGGTTCCCCACGCAGATAACCGGTATGGGGAAGCTTCTTTTTTTCAGGATATTTTTATCGAACAAATAATTGCGGAAATTCACGCCGATCCCATACAACCATGACAATGGTTGCAGCGATCTGCGTGTATCTACCGGGGGAATATTCATGCAGGTCAGCGGATGTTAAGTTCAAAGGGGATGCGAGCCTGGATGTAATCCTGCTCACGGATGTCGCTAAGAAGCATAAACAGCTCGTAGCTCTCACCCAGGTACTCCTTTACCGTGCGTGCCGCCAGCTCCTTGCCGGAACGGTCCAGCAGCTCATCAAGCATGGAGCGCATCTTGGGATATTCGAACACCACATAACTCTTGCCCAGGCTGGCCATCTCGGCGGCGATCTCTATCGCCCGTTCAATGCCGCCCAGCTCGTCAACCAGTCCTATCTCTTTTGCCTGGTTGCCGGTCCATACCCGTCCTTCAGCATAGAGTGCCAGGCTGTCCTTTGGCATGTTGCGTCCCTCCGCACAACGGGTGAGGAACAGGTCATAGGCCCTCTCAATCATATTCTGCATCAGCTGTTTTTCCTGCTCGTTGAAAGGACGGGTGATGTTGCCGAAATCGCCAAACTCATTCGTTTTCACCACATCGGTAGAGATCCCAATCTTTTCTGCCGTTCCTCCCATATTGGGAATCATGCCGAAGATACCGATGGAACCGGTGAGGGTGGAGGGTTGTGCCACAATCCTGTCGGCATTGCAGGCAATGTAATAACCACCCGAGGCAGCCACATCGCCCATGGAAACAACCACCGGTTTCTCTTTCTTCAGTTCGGTGATCGCTTTCCATATCTGTTCCGAGGCGTAGGCACTGCCTCCACCTGAATTGATGCGGAAGACCACCGCCTTGATATCTTCATCCTTGCGTAGCTTCTCAATCTGATCTACCATGTACTTGTCCTGAATATTGGCCGCACCGGTGCCGGAGACAATATTGCCCTGGGCATAAAGGATGCCGATGGTATTGTCGGTTTTCTTCACCGTTTTGGTGGTGACCGACTTCATGTTGGTGACACTGGCTGAGGGGATCTCCTTCCCATCCTCCAGACTGAGCAATGAGCGCAGGTAATCTTTCATCTCCGTCTCATATAGCAGCGTGTCCACCAGATTGGCTTCCAGCAGGAACTCGGTAGGCTGTACCTGTGGCATCTGGTTGGCCAATGAGTCAATTTTCTCAGGGGTCATTGAGCGTGCCTCGGCGATGTCGGCCCGTAGAAAGCTCCAGGCATCGTTCAGGTAGGAGGTGACCTGCTCACGGTTGGCTTCACTCATCTCATTCTGGGTGAAGGGTTCTACAGCCGACTTGTAGGTGCCAACCTTGAAGATCTGCATCTCGATGCCCAGCTTGTCGAGGGCATCCTTGAAGAAGAGGGGCATGGAGACCAGCCCGTGCAGGTCGAGGTTCCCCTCGGGGTTTATCGCGACCTTGTCGGCCAGTGAGGCGAGGTAGTATCCGGCTTGAGAGTAGGTGTCGGCATAGGCCACGACAAACTTGCCACTCTCTTTAAAGCTCTTCAGCTCGTTGCGTATCTCAGCCAGGGTAGCCATCGAAGCAGACATCTTTCGTGAATCGATGTAGATACCCTTGATGCGGTCGTTGCTCTTCGCCTTGCGGATAGCACTCACGATGTCGTTCAATCCCATGGCGGTAACTGCATCAGGAGCCAGCAGTGACATAAAAGGATCCTCCTCCGCTACCCGCTCGGTGATTGAGCCGTTGAGCCGGAGGTTCAGCATGGAATGCTCTTCCAGTACAAATTTGTCAGAGGTGAAGGAACCGGCAACCGATCCCATCATCCCGAAGAAGAATACCATGGCAATCAGCGACAGGATGATGTTAGCGATGATAAATCCCAATGCCGATGCCAGCATGATTTTTAAAAAATCCTTCATAAGATGAAATTTAAGTGATTCATAGCTCAAAATTAGATAAAAAAGAGATACTTCACAAAAATTAATTAGATTATCTTAATCATTTTCACTTGGATTCTACTTCGGGTGATAGTAATTTTGGGAGTTGGTAATGATTGAACCGGAAGGAGGATGGGAAAGCTAATTCTTAATAATTAATAAAAACAGTAAATTGGTGGTCTGCCCATGCAGCTTTTTTTTCCTAATACCGTCTATCTTTTGAATGTGCGATAAGAATGGATGATTCGCAACTGATAATAGCGTGTAAGAAACAGGACCGTAATGCCCAGAAGGTGTTATACGAACGGTATGCCCCCGTGATGATGACAGTCTGTCTGCGTTACAGTAAGGAAGAGGAAACAGCACGCGACCTGTTGCACGACGGATTCATCCGTGCTTTCACACAAATCGACTCGTTCAGGGGTAATGGTTCTTTTGAAGGCTGGCTCAGACGGATATTTGTCAATCTGGCACTGGAGAATTACAGGAAAGAGAAGCAGAAGAACCGCTTCCTGGAAGAGTATCGTTCGCTTAAAAACGAAGAGCAGATGGTGCCTGATGATGATCCGCTCGATATAGGGGATATTCCCCGTGAGGAGGTGATGGGTATGATCCGCGACCTGCCTCCCGGTTACAGAACAGTGTTCAACCTGTTCATCTTTGAGGAGATGTCGCACCGGGAGATTGCAGAGATGCTTGGCATCAACGAAGCAGCGTCGCGATCACAATTTTTCCGTGCTAAAAGTTTGTTACAGAAAAAATTCTCGACCATCCTTAACCATTGCAACAGTAGATACAATGAACAGAGATAATGATATCAGAAGAGCGTTTCAAGAGAAGCTCAAGGGTTACCAACCGCCATTGATGGCAGATGGTTGGGAACGGATAGAGCAATCGATGACGCAGGGTGTCGCTAACCGCAGGATGATCCGCCGCAGGTGGTATGCCGGTACGGCTGCAGCCATGCTGATCCTTATGATAGGCTCTATTTTCTTCTTTCGCGATCCGATGACCGTTCGGGAGACGATGGTCACTGAACGCGAGACAGATCCCGTTGGGAAGCATGTTTCTCCGGGGCAATCGGCAACGCCGGAGCAAACCGATGTAAAACAACAGAGCACTTTTGGCATGTCTGCCACCACTACCCGGCCTTCTGTTTCCCTTGGTGCCGGGAGGAGTGGTTTGATGCTTGTTCACGAGAGCAGCTCTGCCGAAATGATGGAACGATGGATGCAACGTGAAGGTGATGATCCTGATCGGCTCCTGGGTGGTGATTGGTCAACACTGCGTGCTCTTCTCCGGCAGTCACAGCGTGAAAGAACGGAGACCATCGCGAATGAGAATGAAGAGTTGATAACTGTGGTGGGCAACGATGATCAGTTGTTTGCCGAGTACACCGGTTTTAGCCCTGATGATGAGCGTTTGATAGTGGGACTGAGCGGCAAAGGTGGTCTTTCATCATTCAAGCAGAGTGTCAATTCTCCCATGACGCTTCGAAGCGCTTCCATACCTGCGGGTGATCAGTACGGAGCGGAGGGTGGCAAAAATATGATGACTGCCATACAGTCATCTGATAACCTCTCCGAGATGGAACATGATCAGCCAGTCTCTTTTGGCTTCACCCTCTCCAAACAGATATCCGACAATCTATCCATTGAGTCGGGTCTCACCTATAGCTATCTCTCCTCCCGCTTGAGAAACGCCAACGCCAACTTCCGGGTAGATGAGACACAGAAGATTCACTACCTGGGCATTCCTGTCAACCTGAACTATACCCTTTTCACCTTCAACCGATTCAAGTTCTATACTTCCCTGGGAGGGATGCTCGAGAAGGATATCTATGGTGAATACCGCAAGCTGGGTGTAGGGGAGACAACCGATTTTAACAGCTCTGCCGAGGAGGAAGAAGCGACGAAAATCTCACAACGCAACCCACAGCTCTCGGTAAATGCAGGAGTAGGTCTTTCCTATCCGTTGATTCAGAGCCTTAGAATCTACGGTAAGGTGGGGGGGGCCTATTATTTTGATGCCGGCAACCAATACAAAACCATATATTCCGATCGTAAGATCGTGATGGATCTGAACATCGGACTCAGATACGAATTTTAAACAGTTTGAAAATGAATATGAAAATGAATATGAAAATGAAGAAAATTTATCCATTGATCTTACTACTTACAGGCACTCTGTTTTTGAGCTCCTGCCTGGGAGAGGGTAACAACAATTATAGCGACACCACGATTGTCTATATTGATTCGCATGCAGGAACGATTTACGGGAAAACGTTAACTTCCCGTTTCATCACATCCAGTCAGATGCAACTGATGACGCCCGGCACCTTTAAGTTTTTCTCGTATGCCTGGGATGAAGAGTATGGTACCTCGATGATAGGAGAGATGAAGGTCGACAACGTGGTCATTACAAGGGATCCCGAGGATGTGAGCCTTAAAACGCTGAGTCTTTCCGCACCACCGGAAGTGGAGGAGCCCGACATGTTTCTTGACATTAGTGAGCCTTACTATGCGAACAACAAGCTGTTCCTGGGTGACCATTGGCTGTTTGAGTATGCTTATGAAGCCAAAAAGAATGAAGATGCCTTGATTCAGTTTTACATGGTGGATGATCCGGAATTGGGTGCAAACGAAGTGCTCCTGGAGATCCGGCTGGTGATAGAGGGTGAGCCTGATGCAGGTGCCTCACTTACCTCCAGAACTGATATAGTAGCGTTAAACATGGGACCATTGCGTTCCTATCTTGAAGATCAGAGTCAAGTGAAGAGAGATATGAAGATTTATTTCCAGTATTACAGAAAAGGTTCAACCGAACTATATAAGATTCCCAACAGCTATATTCTGACTGTTGGTGAGGATGTGTGACGGATGATCATCACCACATTTGACAGCAGCCCTTTTCGATAGGTGCTGCTGTTTTTTTTATCTCGCTCACATTCGCATTATTATCAGGAATTGGTTACCTTTGCACACCAAAATCGGAAAGGAATGTGGAGAGAACTGTTTGTAACTGTCGTACAGCTGCTTGTTGCATCACCGATGGCCTGGAAGGATCTGAAAAGAGAAAAGAGTAATCGAACCGATTTTCTCAATCGTTTTCTCTATCCGCTTTTTGGAGTCATCGCGCTTGCAGCATTTATTGGAGGCCTTTGGTTCACACGCAACGGTGACCTGGAGAATGCATTGAAGAGTAGCATCATCTCTACAGTGACGGTCTTCGGCGCCTATTTAATCATCTCATATATCCTCAACGAGATATCTGAACGATTTGAACTGAAACAGGACCTCTTCCTTTTTCAGCAGTTCACCGGTTATGCCTCTGTGGTGATGTACCTGTTGTATTGTCTCATTCCTTTTATGCCCGATTTTTTCATCCTCTGGCTGCTGGCTCTCTACACCATCCATCTGGTGCACATGGGGAGTGTCTATTTTCTCAAGGTGCCAGCTCACAAAAGAGGGGTATTTATCGTAACTGCATCCGCACTGGTGATACTGATACCCACGTTTATTCACGCACTCTTTTCATTCGTCATCAACTAATGAACCAGTCATCCATCAACATCAAAAACAAACGGGCCACCTTCGATTACGAGTTGGTGGAGACCTTCACCGCGGGGATGGTGCTCACCGGTACCGAGATCAAATCGATACGCCTGGGCAAGGCCAGCCTGGTGGATAGCTACTGCCTGCTGGAGAAAGGGGAATGCTGGGTGAAAAACTTGCACATTGCCGAATATTTTTATGGCACTTATAACAATCATAACGCCCGCCGCGATCGTAAGCTGCTGCTCAACAAAAAAGAACTGCAGAAATTGTTGCGTCTCACCCGTGAGACAGGGTTCACCATCATCCCCATCAGGCTTTTCATCAACGACAAGGGGCTGGCCAAACTGGTCATTGCCGTGGCAAAAGGGAAGAAACAGTATGACAAAAGGCAGTCACTGAAGGAGAAGGAAGATAAACGGGCGATGGACAGAATGTTCAAACAGTAACTAATGCGAAAGCTCTCCTGGGAAAAACTACTGTTACGAGCCGCCGGCAAGGCGGGCCGCACCACCCTCTGGTTGCTGCGCATCATCCTACCCATCTCCCTGCTGGTTCGTTTTCTCGATTATTTTGGTCTCCTCCTCTGGCTGGCCGGTTTCCTCGACCCCCTTTTTATCTACATGGGTCTTCCCGGGAGTACCGCCATTGTCTTCATCACCAGTATCTTCCTGCCGCTCTACGCACCCCTGGCAATCATCACCTCCCTGCCCATCACCCTTCGTGAGCTCACCATCCTGGCGCTGATGTGCCAGATATCGCATAACCTCCCGGTGGAGAGTGCTATCCAGGCGAAGACGGGTACCTCTTTTCGCGCGATGACCCTGTTGCGAATCAGCATGAGCATCCTCGTGGGGGTGGTGCTTAACCTGCTATTGCCCAAAGAGATGGGGATGCCTCTCTTTGTGCAGGGTAGTGTGACTGCCGCCACCTCGGTGGGAGCACTCCTTTTTCTATGGCTGAAAAGCTCGTTGCAGATAGCACTGTTGATCCTGGTTATCGTCTTCGCGCTCAACCTTCTTTACAGCCTGCTCGAAGCTTATCGGCTGATACCCAAACTAAGCCGTGTGATTGAGCCGCTGCTCGCATTCTTCGGACTGCCCAAAAATACCGCGTTCCTCTGGTTAATTGGCTATATCGTGGGACTGGCTTACGGTGGGGCATTGATGATGGACCAGATGAAGGAGGGCAAGGTGACACGTTCGGAAGCCGGTCTGCTGAATCATCATCTGGCGCTCTCACATTCGGTTCTGGAAGACAACCTCCTGTTTGTGGCCCTTGGTGTCTCGCTCTGGTGGATTCTGGCAGTGCGTTTTACGATTGCCTTTGCCGTGGTGTGGCTCAGGCGTTTCTGGCTCACCATCAGGGGCCGCCATGTCACATTTTAGCGCGCTTCTTGCCGTTTTGTCGGAATGAATGGTTATTTTTGGGGGTTATCAATTAAGTAGAGAGAAGCATTATATACAAATTCCTATGAACAAGATTGAACAGATCCTTGCTAAACGCATCCTTATACTTGACGGGGCGATGGGCACGATGATACAACGATATGGCCTCACCGAGGCCGATTTCCGGGGAGAGCGCTTCGGCGATTGGCCTAAACAGCTAAAGGGCAACAACGACCTGCTCTCGATCACCCGCCCCGATGTGATTGGCGCAATACACCGCCAGTATCTTGATGTGGGTGCCGACATCATCGAGACCAACACTTTTAACGCCACCTCCATCTCGATGCAGGATTACGGCATGAGCCACCTGGCACCGGAGATCAACCGGGCTGCCGCCCGCCTGGCCCGTGAGGCGGCAGAGGAGTATACGCGCAGGACGCCACACAAGCCCCGCTTCGTGGCAGGATCGATAGGACCCACCAACAAGACCGCTTCGATGAGTCCCCGCGTGGAGGACCCGATGTACCGCGCCGCCACCTTCGACGACTTCCGGAAAGCCTATCGTGAACAGATCAGTGCCCTGGTAGAGGGTGGGGTGGACCTGTTGCTGATCGAAACCATCTTCGACACACTCAATGCCAAGGCAGCCATCTTTGCAGCCCGCGAGGTAGCAGCCGAGACCGGTATC
>CAZBFS010000072.1:0-8010 GCA_964491215.1 uncultured Proteiniphilum sp. | reverse complement strand
AAAAAAATGATCAATCGTTTCTTTCTTGAGAAAATCAGCGACAATTTCCCATTTTCTTTTACAGACGACCAGTTGGCGGCGTTGGAGCAGATTTCTGATTTTCTTTTTTCAGGAGTGAATGATCAAATATTCTTGCTGACCGGATACGCCGGAACAGGGAAGTCATCACTGATCGGCAGCCTGGTGAAGACACTCACCGCATTTGGCCAGAAGACACAGTTGTTGGCACCCACCGGTCGTGCAGCCAAGGTCTTCTCTACCTATGCCTCCCATCAGGCTTATACCATTCATAAGAAAATTTATCGGCAAGAGAAGTTCGGGGAGGGAACACCCCATTTTTCACTGAGCGAGAACCTACACACCCATACCCTTTTCATCATCGATGAGGCTTCCATGATCCACAACGAGTCGGCCGACCACTCCCTTTTCGGCACGGGACGCCTCCTGGACGACCTGGTCGAGTATGTCTACGGTGCAGAGGGGTGCCGGTTGCTCCTGATTGGAGACAACGCGCAGCTTCCGCCGGTGAAGCAGCCCTCAAGCCCTGCCCTCGACAGTGATCTGTTGCGTTCTTATTCCCTTCAGGTGATGGAGGCTACCCTTACCGATATCGTCCGTCAGGCAGAGAGCTCGGGAATCCTCTATAACGCTACCATGCTGCGCAATGCCCTTCTCTTCAACGAGACAGATCAGTATCCGAGACTCAGGGTGGAGGGTTTTGCCGATGTACAGCGCATCACAGGGTTGGAGCTGATTGATGAGATCAGCGATGCCTACCGGCGTGACGGTGTAGAGGAGACCATTGTCATCTCCCGATCCAACAAGCGGGTGAATGCCTACAACAACGGCATCCGCAACAGAGTGCTCTTCCGCGAAGAGGAGCTGTCAGCCGGTGACATCCTGATGATCACCAGGAACAACTATTTCTGGGTTGCCGGTTATGAACACCTTGACTTCCTGGCCAATGGCGAGTTTGTGGAGGTGATCAGGGTGAGAGGTGAAGAGGAGATGTATGGCTTTCGTTTTTGCAATGTGCTCCTCTATCACCGCGACTATGAAATTGAGTTTGAGGCAAAGGTACTGCTCGATGTGCTCCACACCGAGGTGCCCGGTCTCACCCGGGAACAGCATGAGCTTCTCTTCACCGGTGTGATGGAGGATTATACCGATATCACCCAGAAAAGGAAAAGATACCGCAAGGTGAAGGAGAATCCCTATTTCAATGCTCTACAGGTTAAGTATGGCTATGCCGTCACCTGTCACAAGGCTCAGGGGGGCGAATGGAAGAATGTGTTTCTCGATCTGGGTTACATCCAGCAATCATACATGGGCGACAACTTCTATCGTTGGCTCTATACCTCCGTCACCCGCAGCTCCCGGAAGCTCTATTTCGTGAATTTGCCCGACGATTTTGTGGAGCTTCCCAAAATATAACTACATTTGCAGGTAACAAGAGGCAGTAAAGGTGCGGTTATGAGCAAAACAGCCGTTGCCGCGCCATCGGAAAAAGGGTTTCGTATAATGGATAACAGAAAAGAGTATTTGAATCAACTGCTCCATGCTGTACGGCAATTGGAGGAGAAGGTTGGCACTGCCGGCGAGAGCGGGACTCTCTCATTTTCCTTTTTCAACGATTCGTTCGAACAGATGCAGCAGATCACCAGTTTGCTGCACCGGCTACAAACGATGCAGATAGATGATATGAAACAACAGATGGAAAGGTTGTTGGTCATCCTCTCAGAAAGAACAGAACCGGAGACAAAGGAGTCACCAGAAGTTGAAACAAGGGTTTTCGCCGCCGAAGAGACAAAGGAGATCCCCGAGGATGAGACAAGGGAGATTCATAAGGCTGAGACAATCGAAGAGAAGAGGCAGCCGGAGAGGGTACATCTCCCTGGCTACAGGAATCCCCGATTGCACGAGCCCATCCCGGCCGAGGACCCCAAACCGATACAGCAGAGCAATGCCCATGAGGAGATTCAGGGCATGCCCTCCCTGAATGACGTGATGCAGGCACCTCCCTCTCTTCTCGATCTGAAAAGAGGGATCAGCCTGAATGACCGTTTTTTGTTTCAGCGAGAGCTGTTTCACAACAACCGTGAGGAGATGAACGGCGTGATGATACGTTTGAATGCCTTTGAGAGCTATGAAAAGGCGGAGGAGTACCTTAGAGAGAAGATGGATTGGGATTTCGATGCACCTGTTGTACAGGATTTCCTGCGGGTCATTAAGAAGGGATTTATGTAACCAACCAACTACAAGATGGGCAAACTCTACCTCATACCCACACCTGTGGGCAACCTGGAAGACATTACCATCAGGGCTGTCAACCTGCTCAAGGCGTGTGACCTGATTCTGGCTGAGGACACCCGTACCAGTGGTTTCCTGTTGAAGCATTACGGGATTGAAACACGGATGCAGTCGCACCACAAATTCAACGAGCACCGAACCGTGTCACACCTGGTGGATAGACTTCAGTCAGGGGAGCAGATTGCACTTATCTCTGATGCCGGCACCCCCTCCATCTCCGATCCCGGCTTCCTGCTGGTCAGAGCATGCGTCGAAGCGGGTGTCGATGTGGAGTGTCTGCCTGGAGCGACCGCTTTTGTGCCGGCTCTGGTGGAGTCAGGTTTACCCAGCGACCGATTCTGTTTTGAAGGATTCCTACCCCAGAAGAAAGGGCGTCAGACACGATTAAAGCTGCTGGCCGAAGAGCCTCGCACCATGATCTTCTATGAGTCGCCCTACCGGGTTGTGAAGACCCTTACCCAGCTGGCGGAATATATGGGTGGAGAGCGTCAGGCATCAGTCTCAAGAGAGATCTCCAAGCTCTACGCCGAAACGGTAAGGGGTACCCTGGAGAGTCTGATCATCCGTTTCACAGAACAGGAGCCGCGAGGTGAGTTTGTGATCGTAGTAGCAGGAAAGTAAGTTATGTGAACAAACTATTTTCTGCGAGTGATTGTTTAATGAATAGAGAAAATGAGAATGTTATGAAAAAGAACTGGATTTTGTTACTGGTCATGGGACTCATGGTGGTTTCATGTACGAACGTCAAGGAATCGAAGGAGTATAAAGAGCTCCAGGCACAACGTGATTCTCTTATGATGAGCTCAGCCGGTGTCGAGTCGGAAGCAGCCGAGATGATGGCGGTGATCAGCGAGGTGGAAGCCAACTTTGCCAGGATCAGGGAGGCGGAGAAGTATATCGCCACCCAGTCGGCTCAGGGAGGAGAGATGACTCAGGATACCAGACAGAGGGTTCAGGAGAACTTTCGGATGATCAATGAGATCCTGCAGCGCAACAAGGCGCAGTTGGAGCAATTAAACAGGAAACAGAGCGCGGGAAGCAAAGAGATTGCATCGCTGAAGAACACCATCAGCAGGCTCAATGCCGAGATGCTGGAGAGTAGCAACCGGATGGCTGAACTGCAGAATGAGCTGGCACTAAAAGATGAACAGATTGCACTGCTTGCTGAGGATGTGACGGCGCTGGCTCAGGAGGCCGAGCAACAGTCAGCAATCATCCGTGAGCAGGACAAGTCGCTGCACACTGCCTATTATGTGTTTGGTACCGCCAGCGAGTTGAAAGAGCAAAAGATACTCTCCGGCGGATTTTTGCAACAGACACGGGTGTTGCAGGATACCTTCAATAAGGAGTATTTCCTGAAGATTGACATTCGTGAGGTGACCCAGATTCCCCTATACGCACCTAAAGGAAAATTGTGGTCTACCCATCCCGAAGGCACCTATGAATTTGTGAAGGGTGACGACGCTAACCTCACTTTTGTGATCACCGATACGCAACGTTTCTGGAGCCTCACCAAGTATCTCATTATTGAGGTGAGCTAACCGGTGGTTCCGTCCCGTTAAAACTGTCAAAAAAAAATACCTTGTTGCGGAGTGAAAGCAGATCACTCCGTGACTCTTTAATGAGATGCAGTACAGAAATCTATTCATCGATCTGGATGACACCCTTTGGGATATCCATCAAAACGGAAAGGAGTGCCTTGAAGAGATCTACCGTGATTACGGTTACGAGAAATATTACCCGACTTTTGACGAATATTACGATGTCTATATGCCCGGTAACCATCGTCTCTGGGCGATGTATCGCCAGGGCGAGATACGCAAAGAGGAGCTTATTGTGGAGCGTTTTCTGGCACCTGTCAGGCCCTTTGGCATCACCGATGCTGAATATGCGAAACGACTGAGCGATGATTTTCTTGATCGTACAACCCGTAAGACAAGGTTGATAGAGGGGACCATGGAGCTGTTGGAATACCTGCAGCCCAGATACCGAATGCATATCCTCTCCAACGGTTTTCGTGAGGTACAGTATAAGAAGATCGAAAACTCGGGGTTGAAACCCTATTTCGATAAGATTATCCTCTCGGAAGATGCCGGCATCAACAAGCCCCATCCCGATATGTTCACCTATGCCCTGAAAAACACTAACTCACGGCGTAACCAGACGTTGATGATCGGCGACAGCTGGGATGCCGACATTCTTGGGGCACAACAAAGCCGTATCAACCAGATATGGTTCAATCCAACAGGTGAACCTCCGGTAGGTTTTCAACCCACCCATACGGTTCGCAGTCTCGCAGAGATCAGGGAGATTCTCTGATTTACCGGCAATCAATCCTATTCTTTGTTAATGGCCGCAGCACACAGGCGCTCACCAGCTCACGGGTGAGCGACGCAGCGGCATGGTCATGCAACGAGGGCCGCCGCCACCGCGTGGCAGCTCCGACCCTTCGAGGGTGATCACACAGCGGTCCGGTGAAGTGAGGTCGTAGCGACCGTCGATCACCTCCGCAGCGCTCACCACGCGGAACCCGTGTTTGCTGAGTTCCTCCAGCGTGTGTACATTTCGTGCGTAGGAGAGCACCTTGCCCGGTGCGATCGCCAGGAAGTTGGCGCCACTGTGCCACTGCTCCCGCTCCTGATCCCAGTCGTCAGCCTTGCCACCACACACCACCGGCTCCAGCTCTAGTCCCAGCTTCCTGAGCAGGCTCAGGATGCCTCCGGCGGAGCTGATTCTGGCAACCCTGCCGTTGTCGATTTGAATATGGACTGTCTGGTAACGGGAGCTGTCTAAGATAAGCGGTTTGTAAACCATCGCCTTGTCTCTGTCGAGCATGGTGAAGACCATGTCGAGATGGATAAATGATTCAGGTGATTCGGGCAACTGTTGTACAATCACATGCTTCTTTCCCGATCCGCTCCTGCAGAACTCCTTCACCAGCATGTCTATGCCCTGGGTGGTGGTTCTGGCGCCGTTGCCGATCACAAGGATGTCCTCTCTGATTACCAGCACATCACCACCCTCAATCTTTACTTCCGCGTTGTGTTGCGACAGCTCATAGCTGTTCAGCATCCTGCCCTCGAAAAAGAGACCACTCTCAAAGATGGCATCCATGATCATTGCCTCTCGCATGCGTACATTGTTGGCCATCTTGCAAACAAGAGCACTCTTACCGATCACCGCCGAGGCGTCGCGGGTGAAGTAGAAGTTGTAAAGAGGTTTGAGGGCGTAGTACTCTTCCCTGAGAAAGTCGGTAAGGGTGCTGATCTTAAGGGGAAGCCCCTCAATTAAAATGGTGGCAAGCGTTACGGGTGGCAGGTTCATCAGGTAATCATAATAGTCCGGCACCTGTTCAGCAGAACAGATCTGTCCAATCAGCGCCTTCTTGTGTTCTTCCGATGACAACAATCTCGTCAGCAGTTCCGTAACCTTGTATACTGTAGAGTATTTCTGCAATACCCCCAGCAATTGGTCATACTCCCTGCGGGCAATTGAGAGGTTCAGAATGTCGCTGTAAAGGGCTCTCTGCGCATTGCGGGGGGTCATGTTTTCCACTTCCGCACCCGGGTAGTGCATCAATACCGCCTCCAGGTTTCCGATCTCAGACTGGACCGCAAGGGGCAATCGATAATTATCTTTCATATGATTAAAACTATTTATTTTCAAATGTATCACATGGAACTCGCTTTAATCATTTACCGGGGTGATAATGATTATCATGCTCGTTTCATACAAAATATTTTTGCAAACAAATATAAACAAATTGTGATAATCAGCAACATTTATTCACAAAAAGAGCTCTTTTTTGTAGGAGGAACAAGACGTTTCTCTTTTTTTTTATATATTTGGAAATTGTGACTCACTGCTACCCTGTATTTGATACGGTTTCCCGTAGATGCACCGGTAGCCCGTAGTTACATTTCATCACAGAAAATGAGGGGGCATCAATGGGGCAGATCACCTTAAAGGATATTGCAAAAGCGCTCAACTTGTCACCATCTACCGTGTCACGGGCCATGAAAGATCATCCCGCCATCAGCAAAGAGACACGCAAGCTGGTGCAGGCTTATGCGCTGGAACACAGGTATAAGCCCAACACACTGGCAATGCAACTGCGCACCAACAGGAACAACACCATCGGGGTGATTGTTCCGGAAATTGTGCACTATTTCTTTTCCACAGTGTTGTCGGGTATTCAGGTGGAAGCGGAGAGTGATGGCTACAACGTGCTCTTCTGCCAATCAAACGAGGATTACGAGCGTGAGGTGCGAAGCGTGGAGACGCTACTTGATGCCCGTGTATGCGGTATCCTGGCCTCACAATCGAAGACAACAGCTCACTTTGATCATTTCCGCGAGATCATCGACAACGGGGCGCATCTTGTTTTCTTCGATCGTATTTGCACAGGTATCAACACCGACAAGGTGGTGGTAGATGATTATGCAGGTGCTTATCATGCGGTGGAACACCTTATTCAGACAGGATGCCGGCGCATAGCTTTTCTGGGAGCCACGAGCTCCATGCCCATCGCCAATAACCGGCGGATGGGATATGAAGATGCACTGCGCAAGCATAAGTTTCCGGTAGAGAGTCGGATGAGCAGGATCTGCGATACGGTCGAACTGGCGCGCAGGGTGGTGCCTGAGATGCTGCAACTACAACCGGTGCCGGATGCCTTCTTTTGCATCAATGATGAGGTCGCATCTTCCTGCATCCAGATCGTCAAAGCTGCCGGCTACCGCATCCCCGATGATATCTCAGTGTGTGGTTTCACCAACAGTTACCTCGCCGAGGTGACCGATCCCACCCTGACGAGCGTTGATCAGCACGGCTTTGAGATGGGGCGCACCGCTGCCCGTCTGCTAATCAACCGTATCGAGGGAAAAGAGGTGAAGCAGGGGGTGGTGAGCCGACTGATCAAGACCGACCTGGTGGTGAAGGGATCGACACGGTAAGCTCTTCATGCATACGTTTGCATAGATAAAGCAGCAATTCGATGCGGCGAGACTCCTCCCGGCCGGGAATACTCCTTATATTTGTCTATTGCATAAATGTTTGAATCTTTTCAACATTTTCGTTAAGCTAAATGAGCAGAAGACAAGCTTGCCTGGATTATGCCATGGCGAGAATTGAACGCTTAAATCAACAGAGATCAAATAGCATCATTTGCATGAAGAAGAGACACCTTTCCTTTTGGGAGATCTGGAACATGAGTTTCGGGTTTCTGGGCATTCAGTTTGGCTTTGCCCTGCAGAATGCCAACGTCAGTCGTATTTTTGAGACACTGGGTGCTCGCGTGGAGGATATCCCCATTCTCTGGATCGCCGCCCCCATCACCGGCCTGATCATCCAACCCATCATCGGTCATCTGAGCGACAACACCTGGAACCGCTTCGGGCGACGTCGCCCCTATTTCATGGTGGGGGCCGTGCTGACCACCCTGGCACTTTTTTTCATGCCCAACTCCCCCTCACTTTGGATTGCGGCCGGGATGCTCTGGATCATGGATGGATCGATCAACATCTCGATGGAGCCGTTCCGTGCCTTTGTGGGTGACAACCTACCCTCCGAGCAGCGTACCATGGGGTTTGCCATGCAGAGCTTTTTCATCGGTACCGGAGCGGTGATCGCTTCGGCACTCCCCAATATCCTTACCAACTGGTTCGGCGTACCCAATACGGCTCCCGAGGGGATGATACC
>CAZBFS010000071.1:0-8122 GCA_964491215.1 uncultured Proteiniphilum sp. | reverse complement strand
GTAGACATACTGGTGGCGACCGACATCGTGGCGCGGGGAATCGACATCGACGACATCACACTGGTGATCAACTTCGAGGTGCCCTACGACGTGGAGGACTATGTACACCGCATCGGGCGCACCGCACGGGCCGGCGATACAGGCATGTCCATCACCTTCGTAGCACCGGATGAGCAATACCGCCTACAGCAGATAGAGCGCTTCCTGGAGAAGGAGCTTTACCGTATCCCCCTGCCCGACGGCATGGGCGAGGCTCCGGAGTACAACCCCAGCCGAGAGATGAGAGGACGAGGCAGAGGCGGCTCAGGACGTTCAGGCAAAGGAGGAAAGAAAGAGGGCGGCAGAAGAGGTGACGAACGTTCAGGTAAAAGAGCCGAGCGATCCGACAGGTCGGATAGAAGCAGCAGAAGCGGTAGCGGACGCGGCAGAAAACCGAAACAAGAGGAGGGAACACTTCCGGTTGAAACAACTCAAACCGAAACAGCCGCACTGCAGGCCGAAGCAACCACGATGGGTGGTGCCGTGACGCCGGGTGATGCTATTAGCGGTGATGGTTCAGCAACCGAACAGACCTCGCGCAAGAAAAACAACAAAAGGCGAAAAAAACGCAAACCGCAGGGTGAGGGTACTACAGCCATCGGTCAAGGTGGCGCAACTGCCGGTGAAGGTGGTGCAAGGAACGATACTCCACAACAGGAGGGAGACAGGGAACACAAACCCCGCCGCGAGGGTGATGCCCCCCGCAGAAGAAAGCCACAACGACCAAGAAGCGAGGGTGAGAACCCGCAGGAGGGCGGTGAACGCGCTCCCCGCAAGAGCAGTGATGGCAGCAATCGCAGGAGAAGCGATCGTGCACCCCGTGATGGCAGCAAAGGTCCTCCCCGTGGGGAACGGAGTGAAAGGCGTGAGGGTGGTGAAAAAAGAGGTGAAGGTGGCAGCCGCGAAGGCCGCAGATCGGACAGACCCCGCAGCAACCGCCCGCCACGCAAAAAAGAGGGCTCCTCTGCCGACAGAAATGCCGGCAGGACTCAGCGTCCTGTTTTAAAAAAACCAGCAGCAAAGGAAGAGAAAACCAAGAAACCGGGTATCCTCTCCTGGCTCTTCGGACGGAAGAAGTAAAACTGAAAACGGGGCTGACCAATGGTCAGCCCCGCTTCGTTTTATGTAACAGCCAAAGGATGCTAATATGCCTGTGCAGCGGGCACCGTTGCCTCCTGCTCCTGCTCCACAATCTCCATGCCGCGGAGGATGGCCTGCTCGTTCATTGGCAACAGCTTGTGGTGCCGCTCGGGCAGTGACTTCTTGAGTCCCTTCATCACGTTCTCCAGCTCCACCATGGGAGAGATGCGCAACAGACCGCCCAGAATGATCATGTTGAACACCTTGGTGTTGTCCATCTTCATCGACTCATCCATGGCATTGATACGGTAGACATTGATATCTTTGCGTTGAACACTTTTGTTGATGCCATAACCGTCGTAGATCAGCACACCACCCGGCTTCACACGCTCTTCAAACTTGTCGAGCGAAGGCTGGTTGAGCACGATGGCGACATCGAACTGGTTGACTACCGGTGAGCTGATGGGCTTGTCGGATATGATCACGGTGACGTTAGCCGTGCCACCGCGCTGCTCCGGCCCGTAAGCCGGAAACCAGGAGACCTCCTTGTTTTCCATAATACCCGAATAGGCGAGTATCTTACCCATCGACAGCACACCCTGTCCGCCGAAACCTGATATAACTATTTCCTGTAACATGATTTTCTTTTCCTGGGGTTAAATATTCTTCAAATCACCGATCGGATAGTAGGGAAACATATGCTCCACCATCCAGTCGTTGGCTGCTGCCGGCGTCATCTTCCATCCCGCGTTGCAGGTGGAGACCACCTCCACGATGGAGGTGCCCTTGCCGGCCATCGAGTTCTCGAAGGCTTTCTTGATCATCCGCCGCGTCTTCTTTACCGCCGCGGCGGTGTGCACGCTGGTACGGGTAGCCAGGCAGACACCATCGAGCAACGCCACCATGTCGAGGATCTTGAGCGGGTTGCCCATGGTCTCCACGTTACGCCCCTCGGGACTGGTCGATGTCTTCATGTCGCGCAGGGTGGTGGGTGCCATCTGCCCACCGGTCATACCGTAGATGCCGTTGTTGATGAAGATGATGGCGATGTTCTCACCCCTGTTGGCGGCGTGAATGGTCTCGGCGGTGCCGATGGCGGCCAGGTCGCCGTCGCCCTGGTAGGTGAAGACCATCCGGTCGGGCAGCAGCCGCTTGGTGGCGGTGGCCAGCGCCGGGGCACGGCCGTGGGCAGCCTCCTGCCAGTCGATGTCGATATACTTGTAGGCAAAGACGGCACACCCCACCGGTGCGATGCCGATGGTTTTCTCCTGCAGTCCCATTTCGCCGATCACCTCGGCGATCACCTTGTGCACCACACCGTGCGAACAGCCGGGGCAGTAGTGCATATGGTTGTCGTTCATCAGTTCCGGCTTGGCATAAACCAGGTTTTCCGGACTTTTTATTGTTTGTACGTCCATGTTGTTCATTTTTTTGAAAATCGGTAGATGAGATAGAAGAGGATGGCGGCTCCTCCGAAGTACCAGGTGAGCTGCATGTCTCTGTCGGTAGAGAAGTAGACCACGATGGTGGCGATGAACGCCAGCATGAAGAGGAGCAAGAAGATGTTTCTGTATTTGAGATCCATAATGAATATGCTATTATCTGATCATTTTGTCCTTCAAAGCATCCAGTACACCATCGGGTGTCGGCACGATGCCACCGAGACGACCGTAATGCTCAACAGGTACCGTACCATTTACCGCCAGTCGCACATCCTCCACCATCTGTCCGGCGTTGAGCTCCACGGAGAGCATCCCCTTCGTTTTGGAGGCATACGCTTTCAGAACTTTCGACGGGAAGGGCCATAGGGTGATGGGGCGCAGCAAGCCAACCTTGATCCCTTCGGCACGCGCCAGCTCGATTGTCTTCATGCAGATGCGGGCGGCTGAGCCGAAGGCTACCAGCAGGTAGTCGGCATCGTCACACTGAACCTCCTCATAACGCACCTCCTGCTCTTCGATGACACGGTACTTGGCCTGGAACCGCTCATTGTTCTTCTCCATCATGACCGAGTCGAGCTCGAGAGAGGTGATAACGTTGGGTGCCCGGTCGGGTGTCTTACCCAGCGTGGCCCAGGGACACTCATCACGCACCTCCTGGTCGGTACGACGGCGGCGCTGCTCCGGCAGCCGCACCTTCTCCATCATCTGACCGATCACCCCATCGGTGAGGATCATGGCCGGATTGCGGTACTTGAACGAGAGCTCAAAGGCGAGTGCCACAAAATCGGCCATCTCCTGCACCGAGGCAGGTGCCAGCGTGATGAGACGGTAATCGCCATGGCCGCCACCCTTCACCGTCTGGAAGTAGTCGGCCTGTGACGGTTGTATCGTTCCCAGGCCTGGTCCACCCCGCTGCACGTTGACAATGAGTCCGGGCAGTTCGGCACCTGCCATATAGGAGATGCCCTCCTGCTTGAGGCTGACGCCGGGACTGGAGGAGGAGGTCATCACATACTTGCCGCAAGCGGCTCCTCCGTATACCATATTGATGGCTGCCACTTCGCTCTCAGCCTGTAGCACCACCATACCGGTAGTTTTCCAGGGAGCCTGCTCCATCAATGTTTCAATGACTTCCGACTGGGGAGTGATGGGGTATCCGAAATAGCCGTCCACCCCGAAGCGGATCGCTGCATGGGCGATGGCTTCGTTTCCTTTCATCAATGAGATTTCTTCTGACATAATTGATTCTTTTACAGGTTAACAACTGGGTTTACCGGCTCCTGCACTTTTTTTCTGTAGATTGTGAGGCAACCGTCGGGACAGACATAGCCACAGTTGGCGCAGCCGATGCAATCATCGGGATGCTTCATATAGACAAAATGATAGCCGCGGTTGTTCACCTCGCGCGGCTGCAGTTCCAACACGTCGGTGGGACAGGCAACCACACAGAGATTGCATCCCTTGCAACGTTCCGTGTTCACCTCTACATAACCCTTTACTTTAGCCATTATCGGAGTGGTTTTTAATAAATATTAATGAATACAAATATAGTGTTTGTTTCGCAAGAATTCAACTTTTAATCCCATTTTTTCTAACATTAAGAAAGCTGTGGGTTGCTTTTTGTCAGTTCCGCTATGCTCTCGCTCAGCAGACGGTATATTTCACGGGTACGAGTATCTTTAATCAGATTGAGATGTTTTCGCATAACATCATCGTCGCCGCGGGTGGCGGGACCGGTCTGCCCCTCTGCCGGTGCCATCTCCCTCACCTTGGCAGCAGTCTCGCTGATGAGCGGTAACAGCACTTCGAACGGGATATCTTCCTCTGCAATTATTCCGCTTGAGAGGGCATAGAGATGGTTGACGAAGTTACAGGCGAAGACGGCCGCCAGGTGCAGCTTCTTGCGCTTTTCTCCCGGCATAAGATAAACAGTGCGTGAGAGGGTGGCGGCCAGCTGTTCCATTATCCCGGTGGTCTCCGGGTTGCTCCCTTCGATGAAGAGCGGGATTTCGGCAAAGGTGAGAGGACGCTGGCGACTGAAGGTCTGCAGCGGGTATAGCACTCCATAGTCGGCTTTACGGGAGGCGAAGAGCTCCATTGGCAGGCTGCCGGCGGTATGCACCCAGATACCGGCTGTATCGGGCATGTTTCCGATCACCTGTGCCAGAACATCATCTTTCACGGAGAAGATATAACAATCGGCATCGGGGGAGATGCTTCTCAGGTCGCTCAGTGGAAGGGCCCCCACCCTGTTGGCGAGTGTCGCCGCATGGGCAGGTGTGCGACTCCATACCTGTGGGATGGTGTGTCCTGCATCGGCAAGGCCCAGGGTCATATGAGTGGCGACATTTCCGGCGCCGATAATGGTGATCTTCATCATCTCCTCCGTTTCATTCATCTGTTTTGTCTGCGGCAACGATCTTTATACCTGCCTTCTCTATACCGGGCAACGGATCATCGGTCATCAGATGACGAATCCGGATCTGAGAGGGTCCTGTCTGATCATCAACCAAGAATTTCAACCAGGGAATTGAGAGTTGGTGCAGTCCGCCGACACTGCTTCCCAGCTGTCGACCCTTCTCATCGGCCATCATCACCCGCAGTGTGTCAGCATGGAAGAGAGTGTCAGTGAGGTTCTGCTCCACCATCATCCAGAGGTCACGGTAAGGGTAGCTGTTGTTTGAGGTGATCTCGAGAGAGATCTCCAGAAGCTTATCATCAGCAGGAAACAGACTGTCAACGGCAAATATAAGGATGGTGTCGCGATGCCACTCTCCGCGGTCAATGAGCCGGTAGCGATAAGGGTTCACTTCACCGTTACAGGAGAGCAACGGCAACAGTGTGATCATTGCCGTGACAATGAGTGCCTGCTTACTCCTTTTGATCACCTGAAGAACCCTCATTGCGCGGTTTATGGTTTCCCGTTCTTTTATTCTCCTCTCCGTTGTCAGGACGTTTCTTCCGTGGCTTCCTCTTTTTGCGTGTCTGACGCGACCTTTCGTTGTCGAAACGGGTAATGCTCTCATCCAGCAAGTCGTTTTGGTAGGTGGTCTCCTTTTCAGGTTCGACTCTCTTCTCATCGGTCAGCTTCAACGGCTTCTTCCCTTTCCTGTTCATCGAGATGACCTCAAAAACACGATTTTTGTGGATCGTCTCCAGGTTGGAGCCATTAAACTTATCGGTTGAATAGGTCATCATACCGGAGAAGACATCGGTCTTAAAGTGATAGTGGTTTGAATCTTTTGTCTCCAGCACGATCTCACGCGATGGCAGAGAGCGCTGTGCCTCCACGTAGACATCCACCTCGTAATTGAGGCAGCACTTCAGCTTACCGCACTGACCGGCCAGCTTCTGCGGGTTGATGGAGAGATCCTGGATGCGCGCAGCTGAGGTAGATACCGAGACGAAGTTTGAAATCCAGCGACTGCAACATAACTCATGGCCACAGGGCCCGATACCGCCGATGCGGCCTGCCTCCTGACGGGCCCCGATCTGTTTCATCTCAATCTTAACCCGGAACTCGGCAGCAAGCACCTTGATCAGCTGGCGGAAATCGACACGCTCATCGGCAATATAGTAGAAGATGGCTTTGTTGCCGTCGCCCTGGTACTCCACATCGCCGATCTTCATCTGCAGCCCCAGCTCCTCGGCGATCTGGCGGGAGCGGATCATGGTAGCTTGCTCACGTGCTTTCGCCTGTTCATACTTCTCCAGATCGGCAGGACGGGCGAGGCGGTAAATGCGACGCAAGCCTCCGTTGGCATCTTCGCGGTAGTTGTTTTTCTTCATCTGCAGCTCCACGAGCTTACCGGTGAGTGTGACAGTGCCGATGTCATGACCCGGAAGTGACTCCACTGCCACCAGGTCGCCCAGCTTGAGCTCCAGGTTGTTACTATTGATGAAATATCCCTTGCGGGTGTTCTTGAACTGCACCTCTACCATCTTGGTAGCCTGCTGGAATTCAGGAAAATCGTGCAGCCAGTCGTAGACGTGTAGCTTGTTGGTATGTCGGGTACATCCCTTGCACCCCTTTGTATTTCGATCGGTCACCGCCTCCAGGGGTGGGATATCCGATAGCTTGTCGGCAAGTTGTTCTTTATCCATAATAAAAATATATAATTGATCGCACTTCTCCAGTGGGGAGGGCTAGACTTTTTGATGATATCTGATCATAAACAAAATGCAAGGTACAAAATTATTTTTTTAATAGCACCGTAACTTTCAAACAAAGATCGAGGAAGATGATTTTAGCATTCCCGTTCTGTTCAATCTGACGGTGTGCAAGCGAAAACTCCTCGTCGAAAGCTTCGATGTTACGCTCATTGATGAAGGGGGCAAACCGCTCCCCGAACTGCTGTTCATCACTGTTCAGGTAAACGATATCGGGCATATTCAAATTGCTCACAAAATACTCCCGGAAGAGCCGCAGGGAGTAGAGCAGGTAGCTCTTTTGCCGTTCACGGCCTATACCGGCAAGGATGCTTGCCACCTCCTTGATGGTCTTGATGTTGCGCGACACCGATGCCCGCATCATATCCTTGAAGAGCTCAAACTGGTAGGCTCTCTCCTCGGAGGAGGTAATCAACTCGAAGGCACGGGTGAAGCTACCGTTTGCGATGCGTGCATAATCAACTGCCTGAGGGTGATCCATGGTGAAGGAGCGTTCGATGGCCTTCACCATCTCTTCCATCTCGATTGCCCGTATCTGGAGGGGCTGACAGCGCGACCATATGGTCTGCAACACGTTTTCCCGGTCTTCGGAGACCAGCAGGAAGAGGGTGTTGGCCGGCGGCTCCTCCACCATCTTGAGCAGTTTGTTGGCACAGCTCTCGTTCATCTTCTCCGGCAACCAGACAATCATCACCTTGTAGGGTGCCTCGTACACTTTCAGGTTGAGCTTGCGGATGATCTCATCACTCTCTTTGGCGTAGATGAGTCCCTGGGCGTTCTGTGCATCGATGAAGGAGAGCCATCGGCTCAGGTTGAAATAACGGTTCTCTGAAAGAAACTGACGCCACTCGGGAAGGTACTCGTCGCTCACCTTCGACTTGACCACGGGGAAGACGAAGTGCAGGTCGGGGTGCGCCAGCTTGTCGAATTTGTGACAGGAGGGACACTCGCCGCAGGCATCATCAGCACCGCGGCGGGAGCAGTTGAGATAGCGGGCGTAGGCAATGGCTAGCGGCAGCTTCCCCACCCCCTCAGGACCGTAGAAGATCCGTGCATGCGGGATGAAGCCGCGTTGCACCGACTCAATCAGGTGCCGCTTCACATCGTGTAATCCTATGATATCGCGAAAATACATCAATATATCTCTTTCGCTACCCGCCAGACGCTCTCGGTGGCCATCAGCGAGTAGAAGTGTATCGAGGGTACGTGGTGTGCCACCAGCTCGCGGCACTGGGCGATGCACCACTCCACACCCACCACTTTGGCCTCCTCATCGTTCTTGCACTTGCGCAGCTCTTTCTCCAAGGGCTCCGGTATCTCGGAGCGGAAGATCTGTGGCAGCACGGTGAGCTGGCTCAACAGGTGTACAGGCTTGATGCCCGGGATGATGG
>CAZBFS010000070.1:0-8139 GCA_964491215.1 uncultured Proteiniphilum sp. | reverse complement strand
GGTTCACGATGGTTGTTCCGGCGATTGCTCCTGAGACAGCCAGGAACTTTCTCCTTGACATAGGATCTACTTTGTTTCTCATACGATTAAAAATTATTTATTTTCAAGTGTATCATATGGAACTCGCTTTAATCATGTACCGGGGTGGTAATGATTAGAATGCTCGTTTCATTGAAGTGAAATATATTTGTTTTGAAAAGGTTATAATATACTAATCGATACCGATTGGACTAACAGTATTCGTTTCAATTACTCAATAGGGTTCGGATAACCGGATAGAGTAATTAAAATGATGTGTGATATGGTAAAAATTGAAATGATTGCCAATCATTCTCAATAGAGTTTCTCCAGTATCAATTTAACAAAAAACACACCTGTTTTCTCAATTTCAAAATTAAATGAAAAAATAGGGCTGTAACTGTAAAAAATGATTTAAATGATAAGAAAAATGATAATTAATTTCATTTAATGGAGTGGTGACCATATTATTGTAGGTATGTTATTCAATCGTATCTCCCTTTGAATGTCTCTACAACAATGGTATCATCTGGATTTAGTCTCATGTAGAGTGTTGTTTTACCCTCTTCCTCCTTGGTCAATGCATAACCATCAACACCTCTCGACGGGCTTCTTTCAGCGTGTGTGTAAGCATCTCCATCCATTCGGGTGACAGGTCCTCAATGAATCGGTCTTCTTCCCCTCTGGTACGATAGATAGGGGTTATCTCCACCCCTCCCAGGCCAGTCTCATTGAAAGCCTCCAGTGAGGCGGTCAGGTCTTGTTTGTTCACAGCGCTGCCTGCCACCACCAGCGGCTCCATGGCCATTAAGATACTCAACAAAATGAATACTAATTGCTTCCTGGATGCAGACAATTGATGAGATGAAAATATAATCATTCCGGATAGATTTATAAAAAGAAAAATAAGTTGGATTCAAAAAACAAACATATGGAAAAGGAGGATTTGTAACCTGCGGAATTTGATCTATTTGCTGTGAGTTTTGACATTTTTGTTTTATTGTTTAGATGTATCTGTTGATGGATGACATTATTCATCATATTTATAATCATATGTTATAATATCAATAAGTGATATAAAAACTTGAGAATGATATTGGAAATATCAAAAACAACAGTAAAAATATCAAATAATGAAGTTGAAACAGGAATAAATAGCATTCATTGCGACCGATTAAATTCACTAATATCTCTTAATGAAAAACAATTTCAGCAAAAGTCAAATTTTTAAATGCAATGCGATGAAAAATTTTCAAACTAAATGTAAGCCGAGCTTTCTGATGGCGCTCCTTGCAGGATTGCTCACCCTCTTTCTGTTGGCAATTCCGATGAATGCCATGGCACAGGCCAAAACGGTAACCGGAAAAATTATGGATGGTGAGGGAGTTCCTGTAGTTGGAGCAACGATTTTGGTTGTAGGTACTACACATGGTACTACCTCCGATGCTGATGGTAGTTTTTCCCTCGCCAATGTACCGGTAGAGGGAGTATTGAGAATCTCCTACATTGGATATGCAACCCAGGAAATTCCGGTAGCAGGACAATCAGTGATTGTAGTGACCATGTGGGAAGAAGCAATTGGATTGGAGGAAGTGGTTGCGGTTGGGTATGGTGTGCAACGAAAGAGCGACCTTACTGGTGCAGTGGTCTCTGTTTCCGGTGAGGATCTGACCAAGCAGGCTGTCAACAACGTGTTTGAGGCGATGCTGGGCAAAGCTGCGGGAGTGGATATCACCACCAGCCAGCGACCCGGTGAGATCGGTTCTATACATATCAGGGGTACCCGTTCGCTGAATGCCGACAATGCACCCCTCTATGTAGTGGATGGTGTGCCGCTCATGTCATCGAGCGGTATTGAATCACTGAACCCTCAGGATATTGAATCGATAGATATATTGAAAGATGCATCATCTACTGCAATCTATGGATCCAGAGGAGCCAATGGTGTGATTCTTGTGACAACCAAAAAAGGAGTTGAAGGGAAGCTCACTGTCAATTATTCCGGTTCCGTGGTGTTAGAGCAGATGAACTGGAGAAGTGAATATATGAATACAGAACAGTTTATCGATTTTGTGCGCTGGGGATCCTACAACAAGAGTCCTTCCGATTTCCTGCCGGGCAATACGCCGAACCTGGACAATGACTCAAAGATTGAACTGTTTACCGCAGATCCGGTTGCATGGGAGAACTTCCAACGGGGTTGGCAGGGAGGCAGCTGGAATCCTGCAAATATTGAACGTTTCGACTGGATGGGAAGTGTCACCCAGCCTAATGTGACACAAGACCACACCTTGAGTTTCAGCGGCGGTGCGAAAAACATGAAGGCGTATGCCTCTTTTGGCTATCTTGACAATCAGGGTACAGTGAAAGGTCAAGAATACAAACGATACACGCTCCGAGGAAGCATTGATCTTATTCCGCGAGATTGGATCAGGCTGGGAGCCAGTGTGAACGGCACCTGGGTAGTACAGGATTACGGACAATCCGATACAGGAGCAGCCATGAGAACTGCAGGTGACCTGGTTCTAGCGGCAGCGAAAGTTTATCCCTATGCGCTTCCATACGATGAGGATGGGAACAGGGTTCCCTTCCCGGGAGGTCAGTCACGTGTCGCCAATGTAATAGATGAGTGGAAATATTCCACCAATGAACGGAATGTGATGCGGGTGATGGCTTCACTATATGCCGAGATAGACCTCCTGGAGGGATTGAGATACCGGATGAACTTCGGGCCTGATTACCGGGCATACCGGAACGGTGTTTATAACGACGGCAAATCAATCACCAGGGGTGGTTCTTCTTACGCCGGATACAGCGGGAACTACAATTTCTCATGGACCATCGACAACCTGTTGTATTATGACAAGATCATCGGCGATCATACCTTCAACGCCACACTGCTGCAAACTGCCTCCAACTGGAAATATGAATCTTACAATATGGGGGCACAGAACATCCCCACCTCTGAGCAGAAGTGGTACAACATGGGGTCTGTTACCTCGCTCGACAGCTGGGGTACCGGATTGACCGAGCGGCAGCTGGCTTCCTATATGGGACGATTAAACTATAATTTTCAGGAGCGGTTTCTGCTGACACTCTCCGGACGATGGGACGGAGCCTCTCAGCTTGCCGACGGCAACAAATGGGCATTTTTCCCGAGTGCTGCCCTGGGCTGGAGGATGGAACAGGAAGAGTTTCTTCGTGACATGAACTGGATTGATCAACTGAAGTTGCGTGTAGGATATGGCGTCACCGGCAATGCTGCTGTAAGCCCCTATACCACAAAAGGGGAAATCGATCAGATACAGACACCTTTCGGCGGTTCCATCTCAACCGGTTACAATACCACCTGGGCGCTGTCCAACCTTGACCTGGGATGGGAAAGAACATCACAGTACAACGTGGGACTGGATTTCTCTTTCAACAAACGCATATCGGGTGTGATTGATCTTTACACCTCCCGGACCACCGACCTGATCATGACGATGGCCATTCCCTCAGTTTCGGGATATAGCTCAACACTCGCAAACGTTGGTGAGACCCGTAACAAGGGTATAGATCTGACATTGAACACGATCAACATCATGAACCGCGATTTCATGTGGGAGACCAACATTAGTGCAGCTTATCAGAAAAATGAGATTGTGGAACTGATGAACGGTAAAGAAGATATGGTCGCCGATAGATGGTTCATCGGTGAGTCGATTGACGTGGCATACACCTATAAGCGGCTCGGACTCTGGCAGGACACACCGGAGGACCTTGCGGAGATGGCCAAATTCAATGCGAACGGCCACAACTTCACCCCCGGAAATGTGCGGGTAGAGGATCAGAACGGCGATTACAAGATCACAGCAAACGATGACCGTGTAGTGATCGGCAACGAAAGCCCGCGGTGGACGGTGGGGTTGGGAAATAATCTGCGTTACAGAAACTGGGATTTGTATATCTTTATTTCCGGCCGTTTGAATTATATCACCGGTGTGGGAGAGGCTTTGACCGGTATGTTTGGAGATCAGCGGGAATTAAGCTTCTGGACTCCTGACAATCCTGGTGCCGAATATCAGAAACCCTACAGAGATGAAGCAGGGGGTGATTCCTATGCATTTACCTACTACCGCGATAACTCCTATTTGAAAGTCAAAAATATCTCATTGGGATACACGCTTCCCCAATCCATTTCATCCGGTCTGGGGATTGAGAATCTGCGGCTTTATGTTCAAATGAGGAATCCGGGTATGCTGTGGTCAAACGTCACATTCCGTGATGCGGAATACAACACACTATACAACAACAGAGGTTTTGTTTTTGGGGTGAATGTTGGTTTTTAATTAAGATATATAGAATTTCATAAATCGATAGGAAATGAAAAAAATAAAATACTTTTTATCAGCTCTTTTGTTTGCAGGAATGATCACCGCTGGTGCTTCTTCCTGTACGGATAGCTTTTTGGATGAAGATCTGATCACCGAACGGAATTACGACTATTTCAATACTCCGGAAGGGATCAACGGTGCCATCATAGCCTTGTATCAATCGTTCAGGTATCCTTTTACCTTTGAACAGGGCTTTACCACTACTACTTACGGAGCCGATGAATTTACCGTAGGTGGAGACAATAGCAACCATGACTGGAACGATTATACAGCCAACCTGAGTCCTTCCATCATACGAATCAATTCAAATACCACACCGATTGAGGCGATCTGGGACAACATGTACAAGGCAATCAGCCTTGCCAACCTGGTGCTGGCCAGACTGGACGATGTGGTGACCAATCCTGCCGATCAGAAACTCTATGAGGCCGAGGCATCATTTGTGAGAGGTTATAGCTATTTGAAGCTGGTGGAGCAGTATGGTGGTGTAGTACTGAAACTTGAACCCTCAGAGGGAGTGGATCGTTTTTTCGTTCGCTCATCGGTCGAAGATTGTATCAACCAGGTGATAGCCGATTTTCGAACAGCCTATGGCGGTCTGCCTGCAAGTGAACCTGCTGAGGGCAAGCTCTACAAAGATGTAGCAGCACATTTCCTGGCAAAAGCGTTACTCTATCGCATCTCAGAGATCAATGACGCATGGAATGGCTCATACAAGACAGCAGACCTGGCCGAGATTGTAAACCTTACCAACGAGGTGATTTCGAATCACAGCCTGGCTGCCGATTACAGGGATATCTTTGCCTATACCGGGAGTGACGGACCCAACGAAGAACTTGATGAGATAATTTTTGCGGCTCAGTTTTCTGATGCCAATACTGCGGTTGACGGCAATAATATGAATGTATACTTTGTTTCCCAGTATAACAACCTCACAGGTTTCACCCGTGATATTGCCGGTGGCAGGGAGTACCAGCGGCTGCGTCCCTCAGACTACATCTACGATGTGTATGACATGGAAAATGACTCCCGATTCTGGAAGTCATTCCGCACCAAACAGAACCTGAACAACAAATCCACATTCGGCCAGCTGGGTGGTACCGATCCCAATACCGGAAACAGCCACTCCTACGGATATGGTGATCTGGGAATTATCTATATTCTGAACAAGAAGTCTGATACCCGTTTTGACAAAAGTCTGCCGATGATGGAAAAACATACCGGCGTCTACTTCCACAATCCATTTACCGATAAACCGGTTCCCCACACCTATGTGCGCTGGTTCTCTGATGGGACACCCCACCTGAGAGCTGCAGCAGGTGTCACCAACCGGTTTCCTTCGCTGAACAAGTGGCTCGATGGGGCACGTCCCAATCATAACTGGACAGATGGTTATCGTGACGGTCTGATTGCACGTGTTTCAGAAACCTATCTGATGAAAGCGGAAGCCCTTATCCGTCAGGGCAAATATGGAGATGCCATTCAAACCATAAATGTGGTACGCGCGCGGGCCCAGTTCAAAAACGGAGAGGACAGAGCGGATTATATCGACGGTGCGGCTGCCTACCTCACCAATACAAACGGTCAGGCCAACTATGCGGACGGCATCCTGGTGAATACATTTGAAGACTCCAACTCCTATTATGAATCGCTCAACATTCCACAAACCACATCTGCCTCCAATATGCTCAATTACACGGTGGGAAGTCTACCCCCTGAAGATGAGGCAATCATTGCAAAACTGGGTTACACCTCTGATTACGACCGGATGATGTGTTTCCTTTTGAATGAACATTCCAGGGAGCTGGTGGGTGAGTTTCACCGATGGATGCTTCTGGCGCGTACGAAGACATTGATCGAAAGGGCCAAGGCTTTCAATCCTGAAGCAGCTCCCAACATTCAGGAGAAACATTACCTGCGTCCCATTCCGCAGACCTATCTTGATGCTCTCTACACCGAAGATGGGAGACCGCTAACACCGGAAGAGAAAGCAGCACAACAGAATCCGGGGTATTAACCACGGAGACTTGATATTTGTTATAATGTGGGCCTGTTTAACCAGGCCCGCTTTTTCCGTTTATCATTAACAGCTATCGACAAAAAGGATATAAAACAGATGATAATCATTTATCAGGACAAAATGTAAAAAGATGGTATAATTATGAAAAGAATCAGGAAACCAATCATATGGATGATAGGGATGGGGCTGCTCTCCCTCAATGTTCACTCACAGAACTCCGGACAGCAGGCTGCAAGGAACAGGATGACTCCAAACGAACGGGCAGAGGTGCGCCAGAAACAGATCAAAGAGATGTTGGACAGGGTATATCATTATCTTGAAATGTCAACTCCCGCACGAATTGTTCATCGTGAGTCAGGTGAAGCAATAGACAACTACAGCCAGATTGATGAGATGAGTGTGCTGAAACGGGGTGATTTCGGGATTACCACCTATGAGTGGGGAGTGACCTACTCAGGGATGCTCAGGGTGGCGGAGATTACGGGTGATGCACGATTTGCTGACTATACCCGAAAGCGTCTACAGCTGGTGGGTGAGTCTTATCCCTACTTTCGGAAAGTGCAGGAGGAGAACGGTATTAGCGGCTTGCGGGGACTTATCGCACCTATGTGGCTGGATGACTGTGGATCGATGGGGGCTGCCATGATGAAAGCATCTCTACGTGATCGGGAGCTGGCAACCACGCTTCGTCCGGTAATCGACAATGCGTTCGACTTTGTGATGTACAAGGAATACCGTCTTGGAGATGGGATCCTGGCGCGGATGCGCCCAACCGATAATTCGGTTTGGCTGGATGATATGTACATGGGTATTACGCCTATCGCCTATATGGGTAAACTGATTGAGAAGGAGGATCCGGTAAAAGCGGCCTCCTATTATGATGAGGCGGTCAGGCAAATAGAGCTGTTTACGGAATACCTTTGGATTCCTGAAATGAACCTTTTTCGCCATGGCTGGATTGAGAAGATGGAAGAACATCCCTCCTTTTACTGGGCACGTGCCAACGGATGGGCTATCCTGACCATTTGTGATGTGCTGGATGTGCTGCCTCACGATCATCAGGCAAGAGAGAACATCATCGCTCTCTTGAAAAAACACATCAGGGGAGTATCGTTATTACAGTCGGGTGAAGGATTGTGGCATCAGCTGCTAAACCGTAATGACTCCTATCTGGAGACCAGTGCCACCGCCATGTTTACCTACTCTATTGCGCATGCCATCAATGAGGGGTGGATCGACGGGATGGTTTATGCACCAGTGGCACAGCAGGGATGGAATGGAGTAACCACAAAGATAAATGAGGTGGGACAGGTGGAGGATACCTGTGTGGGTACCGGACTCGGTTTTGAACACGGTTTCTATTACAAACGACCGGTGAGTGTCTACGCAGCGCATGGTTACGGTCCGCTCCTGCTTGCCGGGGCGGAAATGATCAAACTCACTAAAAAATCAATCCGATAGATCTTTAGCAATAATCTTTTCACTCCATCTGAAAGATTATCGGCTAATAAAGAGGGTGAACTGCATTGCAGTTCACCCTCTTTAAAATTAATGCTGTTTGAATTATTTGCAGGGGGCGAAAGGCCAGCAGGCAATCTTTCAATTCGATCAGTATCCTGTGTTCTGCCTCTTGATATGAATAATGACATTTAAACTGTGAGAATTGATATTAAATTAATATGATTATCCGCAATAGTTCCTATTGTAAATTCTTGACTTGAAATC
>CAZBFS010000069.1:0-8248 GCA_964491215.1 uncultured Proteiniphilum sp. | reverse complement strand
TTTATCTGAACGCTTTTTCCCGCTCTTTCTCAACATCTTGAATACTTTTAGCAAGCGGTTTACCCAGCACACGGTTACCCTTGCCGGTAATGAGTATATCCTCTTCGTTGCGGATACCGCCAAAATCTCTATATTTGTTCACTTCATCGTAGTTGATGAAATCGGCATTGATCTTATTGGCGGACCAATAGTCGATCAGCTCGGGGATGAAATAGATACCCGGCTCAATGGTCAATACGAAACCCGGCTCCAGGGGCCTTCCCAGTCGAAGCGATTTCAATCCAAATTGCTTGCTCTTAGCGATATGGTTGTATCCCACGATCACCTCACCCAGGTTCTCCATATCATGCACATCGAGTCCCATCAGGTGACCGGTGCCACAAGGGAAGAAGAGGGCATGTGCCCCATTAGCCACAGCTTCGGCACTATCCCCTTTGGTCAGGCCCATCGCTTTGAGCCCCTCGAAGAGTATCTCTCCCACTTTCAGATGCACCTCCCGGAAGTTCACACCCGGCAGTGAAAGTTCAATGGCTCTGTGATGGGCATCCAGCGTGATCCGGTAGATCTCTTTCTGTCGATCGGTGAAGGTGGCCGATACGGGGAAGGTGCTGCTCATGTCACCAGCATACCCCATTGGCGTTTCATAACCGGCGTCCAGCAAGAAAAGGTCTCCTTCGTTGAGGATGTTACCGTGATAATGGTTATGCAGAAACTGTCCGTTGATGGTGCCGATGATCGGGAATGATAGATTTCCTCCTGCGGCGATAGCTACCTCGTGTACTTTGGCAGTTACCTCTGCCTCCGTCATGCCCGCACGCGCGTGGTGCATGGCGGCAAGATGCATCTCCGCGGTCACATCCACCGCCTTTTCCAGCTCTCTGATCTCCTCCTCTGCTTTGATGATGCGTTGGCTGGCAACAGCGGCAATAAAATCGGTGCTGACATGTGCTGTCACCTCAGAGGGTGTATAACCCAGATAATCCTGAAGTTTGAGGAGATGCTCCCCACGGTAGGGAGGAAGATATCTGACAAGCTTTCGGTCACTCTGCCGAAGGGTCTTGTAGAAGTCGGACAGGGAGCCGCACTGGCTCACACCTGTCCACTCAGCCATCTCCCGGATTGAGGGTTGTGATCCGGTCCATACGATGGAGTCGATGGTAGGATCATCGCCAAAGATGTACTCCTCATCCATATCGATGTCGATCCATCCAATCAGTCCCGGTTTATTGATTCCGAAATAATAGAGAAAGGTACTGTCTTGCCTGTAATGGTAGGTATTGTCGGCATAATTGATGCCACACTCCTCATTTCCAAGGAACAGCAGTTTACCTGATTGAAACTGTCTCTTTAACTGTTTTCTCCTCTCTATATAGATTTTTTTCTCGAACATCATTGTTTTCATGTTTTTTTCACTGGTTTCTCAGGAGTGAACGGGCTGCTTCAATGATGGTATCTCTCTCTTCTTCCTTGTCACTATCCAGCATGGAGACATAAAGATCAGGATCTACGCCAAACTCGATATGCTCCTTCTCTGCATTGAACATGGGAGAGGCAGAGAAGCGTGCTGACCAGCCGTTGGGGAGCTCTGAGGAGAAGGGCAGGCCACTGCCACCTCCTGTCTTGTCACCTATCACCGTCACCAGCGGAGCGATCTTCATGATGCTTACAAACTCATTGGTAGCACTGTAACATCCCCTATTGGTCAGCACCACGACTGGTTTTTGATAACGCACCCTGTTTGAGCTCTCCACATATTTGGGATATAAGGAAGAAAAATCGTTATGACCCGGTCCGATCTTGTGGGAGATGTATCCGACGAGTGTTCGCTCATTGAAAAAACGGCTGGCAAACTTCTCCACATTGGTAAGGTTTCCTCCGCCATTGTTTCGTACGTCGATGATAATCCCCTTGCATATAGCCATTCGGTTGAGGATCTCATCAAGACTACCACTGCTGAGATCACTGGTGAAACTGTTGTAGTAGAGATAGCCCACGTTATCCTCCAGTATTTTGTACCAGATACCCGAAGCACGACTGTAATCATCACCCAGATAATGTTTCTGCACAGCCGGGTCGAAATTGGCCGGAAAATCCTCCTGCCATTTCCAGTAGCGGGTCACATCATGCGAGGCGACCAGGTTAACATGTCCATCCTGCAACTCAGCGAGCATCTCTCCCATCAGTTTAAAGAGCGCATCATTCCCGATGTTGGAGGTAATACGCATACTGTATTCCAAATAGACCGCATCCCAATCAATCTCTTTATACTCAAAGAAGCAGTAGTTGCGGTCCAGAATAGTCCACAAAGCATCGAAGTTACCTTTAGGATGATTGTCAAACTGCATGGTAGGCTCTTCACACCCTGAGAGGGTGATCAGGGCAAGAAGAAATAGCCATCGATGAAGCTTAGCAATTTTCATGTCATCCCTCTTTTTCTATCCGCAGGGAATCTTGCCTATTCTCCTCTCGTGACGGCCACCTTCAAAAGGTGTATTAAGAAAAGTGACCAGGATCTCATAAGCCTCCTCATGGTTAAGGAACCTACCCGGCAAAGAAAGGATATTGGCATCGTTGTGTGCTCTCGCGAAATAGGCAAGCTCCTTGTTCCAGCAGAGGGCAGCACGGATACCCTGGTGCTTATTGACCGTCATGCTGATGCCGTTGCCGGTGGCACAGATGGTAATACCCGGATAGCACTCCCCCTTCTCCACAGCTGTGGCCAGGGGATGTGCATAATCGGCATAGTCACTGCTTTCAGGAGAATAAGTCCCGAAATCCTTGTAGGGTATCCCCTTTACCTCGAGGACCCCAATCAGGTATTGTTTCATCTCATAGCCTGCATGATCAGAAGCGATACCGATCGGTTTTTCAGCATTTGTGAACAACGACATGGTATTTTCTTTCTATCGTTACAACAGTTTTTTCACCTGTTCATACACATTCTCACCTGTGTATCCAAGCTTCTCATCCAATACTGTATAGGGTGCCGAATAACCGAATGAGTTCATTCCCCAAACAGCACCGTCAGCACCTACAAGACCTTCAAGGGTGACCGGCAGTCCGGCAGTGAGGCCAAACTTCCTGCTTCCTTTTGGCAATACCGACTCCTGATACTCTTTTGGTTGTGACCGGAAAAGGCCCTCTGAGGGCACGGAGACGATGCGTACCTTAACCCCTTCGGCACGAAGCAGTGCAGCTCCTTCCACGAGGGTTGAGACCTCTGACCCGGAAGCGAGCAGGATCACGTCAAAGCCCTCTTCATCCTGTACCACATAGGCACCCTTGTCAGCATGCAACGCTGCCTCGTAGCGCGATTCCTCAGCCGGCAGGTCTTTGATATTCTGACGTGAGAGGATCAGACCGGTAGGCGTGTCACTATTCTCGATCGCCATCTTCCAGGCAACGGTAGTCTCGTTACCATCGGCGGGACGAAGCACCAGCATGGCGTTCTTGCCGTGGTGGTTCTGCAATTTCTCCAGCAAGCGGATCTGCGCTTCCTGTTCCACAGGCTGATGGGTAGGACCATCTTCTCCCACACGGAAGGCATCATGTGTCCAGATAAAGATCACCGGTGTCTGCATCAATGCAGCCACCCGGATCGATGGTTTCATGTAATCGGAGAAGACAAAGAAGGTACCGCAGGCCGGGATGACACCGCCATGGAGGCTCATCCCAATGCAGAGACAAGACATGGTGAATTCTGAAACACCGGCCTGCAGGAATGCACCTGAGAAATCGTTTCTGGTCAGCGCTTTGGTATGTTTCAGGAAGCCATCGGTCTTGTCGGAGTTGGAGAGGTCGGCCGATGCCACCACCATGTTTTCCACCTGTTGAGCCAGCTCCGCAAGCACCACAGCAGAGGCGGCACGGGTGGCTGAGTTGGCTTTCTGTTTGATGCCGCTCCAATCGATGGTCGGCAGTTCACGGGCAAACCATTTGCGTTTCTTCTCAACCAGTTCCGGATGGGCTTTTGCCCAGACAGCCAGTCTGGCATTTTTGGCAGCGACAATCGTTTTCAGCTCCTCCCTTCGTTTCTGATAGAGAGCAGCCACCTCGGGAAAGATGGCGAACGGGTTTTCCGGATCCCCTCCCAGGTTGCTGATTGACTGACCGAAGTCGGCACCGGCGGCACTCAGTGGTTGACCATGGGTGGAAACCTGACTTTCATATGAGCTACTGTCAGCCGTCAGGGCTCCCTTGCCCATCACGGTGTTTCCAATTATCAGTGTCGGTTTATCCTTCTCTGCTTTTGCTTCGGTAAGTGCCCTGCGGATATCATCCACATTGTTTCCGTCGATGGTGATCACATTCCAGTTCCATGCTTTGTATTTTGCGGCAACATCCTCACTGGTCACCGCATCAGTAGTGGTGGAAAGTTGAATGTTATTGGAATCGTAAAACATGATGAAATTGCTCAGTCCGAGGTGACCTGCAATTCTGCCAACCCCTTGTGATATCTCTTCCTGTATGCCTCCATCGGAGATGAAGCTATAAATGGTATGATCCATCCCTTCGCCCAGACGTGCTTGCAGGAGACGTGCTGCGATGGCTGCTCCTGTTGCAAAAGCATGTCCTTGTCCCAGAGGACCTGAGGTGTTCTCGATGCCCCTGTTGATGTCAATCTCGGGGTGACCGGGTGTAGGACTACCCCACTGACGAAAGTTTTTCAGTTCATCCAACGAAAATTTACCACCTAAACAGAGCACAGAATACAACATGGGTGACATATGACCCGGATCGAGGAAGAAGCGGTCTCTCATCTCCCAGCCCGGATTCTCAGGGTCATATTCCAGAAATTCAGAAAAAAGGACATTGATATAATCTGCCCCACCCATGGCTCCGCCCGGATGTCCGGATTTCGCCTGTTCTACCATCGATGCCGACAGTATTCGGATGTTGTCGGCTGCTTTGTTCATGATTGCATTTTCATTCATAAAATATCGGTAATAATTGAGTAATTGATTTCTTCAGAAAAAATGATTCAGCATAGAGATGCCAAATGTATGAAATGCAAAGATAATGTTTTTTTGAAATCCTCACCTCTAATAAATGATATGTTTGTGGTAATTGATGAGACACTTATCCTGATTTTCAGATTATCATTCCGCTAAAATGGAGATTACGCGATTAAATTGTTATTTTTACCATTCATTAGCGGCAAGCAGTTAACTGAGTGCTGAGAGTTTACTGATGATGACTAAATTCAGAACCCATATGAGCCTGAGCAAAAACAAGATCAAATATATCCGGTCACTGAAGGAGAAGAAATTCCGAAGCCTGCACCACACCTTTGTGGCAGAAGGGACCAAGCTGGTGACCGATATGATGTCTGCCTGTCGCTGTCAGTTTTTGGCAGCTCTCCCGGAAATAGTTGCCGACCATCCTGAAATCAAAGCTGATGAAGTAGTAGTTGCAAGTGAGGGTGAGTTGGCCAAAGCGACCTTCCTGCAGACTACTCCTCAGGTTATAGCAGTGTTTTACCAGCCAGACCAGCCTGCAGGTCAGGTGCAACTGCGCGGCAGGCTGACCCTGGCACTCGACGGTGTGCAAGATCCAGGCAATGTGGGTACCATCATCCGTATTGCCGACTGGTTTGGTATCGATCAGATCCTCTGTTCACCTGAGACTGCCGATATCTACAATCCCAAAACGGTACAGGCCACCATGGGAGCCATCGCTCGGGTGCAGGCATTTTATGGTGATCTCGCCTCCTTACTCTCCGGATTGGGTGATTTACCAGTTTACGGTACCTTTCTAGAAGGAACCAACATCTATCGGGAGTCACTCTCAGCAGAGGGAGTGATCGTGCTGGGAAGTGAGGGAAAAGGGATTGGCAGTGAGACGGAGAAATTGATCAACCGGAAACTGTTTATTCCCAGTTATCCGGCCGACAGAACCACCTCCGAATCACTGAACGTGGCTGCTGCTGCCGCCGTAGTATGTGCGGAGTTTCGCCGCAGACAAGGATAAAAAAAATCACGTATGTGAAATACGTGATTACCTAAAACAAATCTGAAGAGAATAAAAAATCTCAAAATAAATGAGACTGGGGTGGAAAACGGGGCTCGAACCCGCGACCTTCGGAACCACAATCCGACGCTCTAACCAACTGAGCTACAACCACCATGTTGAATTTACGGCTGCAAAGATACGATATTTTTCTCACATTCCATGAAATTTCGGGAAAAAATCAAAAAAAATGGTACTGACAACCATCTCTCCTGATTATTTCGTATATTTGAAATTGTTTCGAAAAATATCAACCATCGTGTCACAAAAAATTAAACTTTCCATATTGGGTATATCATTCAGCCAGGTTCAGGCCGGGGCATATGCACTCATTTTTTCAGAGGAGCAGGGAATCCGACGGCTACCCATCGTGATCGGCACTCCCGAAGCCCAATCGATCGCCATCGTGATGGAGGGGATCACTCCTCCCAGACCTCTCACGCATGATCTGATCTGTTCCATCTGGAAAGAGGTGGGCATCCTGCTCAAAGAGGTTGTTATCTACAAGTTCGAAGAGGGAGCCTTTTTCTCAGAGTTGTTGATCGAACAGAACGATATTGAGTACCGCATCGATTCCCGCACATCTGATGCTGTAGCCCTTGCAATCCGCACCCATTCACCCATCTACACCACGGAGGAAATCATGCGCAACATGGCAGTGGTCTTCGACGAACAAAATGTGCAGGGTGGCGGTGACCCTTTGCAGGAAACAAATGACCAGAGTGGGGAGGAGCTGGTCGATCTTCGGTTAGATGCACTCAAAGAGCGACTCAGGGAGGCAGTGAACGATGAGAACTATGAACTGGCAACCCGTCTGCGCGACGAGATCAACCGTCGAGAGAGCAAATCCTGAAACCAATGGCCGATAATCTCTTTTACTGTCCCGATATAGGGCATAATCTCATTCTGCCGGAACAGGAATCACAGCACTGTGCCAAGGTGCTCCGCATGCGTGAAGGTGATCTGCTAACCATCACCGATGGTGAAGGACAATTTTTCGACTGCAAGCTACTACTGTCGCATCCCAAAAAAAGCATGGTCACCATCCTTCGTCAATGGGAAGAGCCACGAAAAAGGGATTTCCTTCTTCATATTGCTTTCAGTCCGACCAAACAGATGGATCGCAATGAGTGGTTCGTTGAGAAAGCAACCGAGATAGGTGTTGACCGGTTTACGCCAATCCTTGGTAGTTTCTCCGAGCGGAAAGAGATCAAACGGGAGCGGTTGGAAAAAATTGCCATTGCAGCAATGAAGCAGTCACAACAATCACGACTACCCATTATAGATGAGATGCTTCCCTTCGGAAAGTTGGTTGGACAACCTTTTGCGGGACGTAAATTTATTGCCCACTGTTACGATCTGCCCAAATCACCACTGTCACAATCATACAGGAAAGGTGAGAATGCACTGATTCTGATAGGTCCGGAAGGTGATTTCAGTGAAGAGGAGGTGGCAGAGGCCATCAACAATGGCTTTGAACCGGTAAGCCTGGGAGATACCAGGCTTCGCACGGAGACGGCCTCACTTGTCGCCCTGCACACCATTCACCTGATCAATGCGATCACCAAAGATAGTGGGAAATGAGGAAGAAGGAGCGATACAGAAATGTGATCGGCTGGTTTGAAGCCAATGCTGAATCGGCCGAGACGGAGTTGGATTACCGGAACCCTTACCAACTGTTGGTTGCGGTGATCCTGTCAGCTCAATGTACCGACAAACGGGTGAACATGATCACCCCGGCCCTCTTCGAAGCTTTCCCTACCCCTGAGGTGATGGCAGCCTCCTCCCCAGATGAGATATTTCACTACATCCGTTCCTGTTCCTATCCCAACAACAAGGCGAAAAGCCTGGCGGGCATGGCCAGGAAACTGGTGGATGATTTCGGCGGGGTGGTTCCTTCAGACATCGATTCCCTGATCACCATCCCGGGTGTAGGCCGAAAGACAGCCAATGTGATACTGGCAGTTGCTTTCAATAAGCCGGCCATGCCGGTGGACACCCATGTATTCCGTGTGGCCAACCGTATCGGGTTGACCCGCAACTCAAAAACGCCGCTGGAGACGGAGCGTGAGCTGGTGAAGCATATCCCTGCTCCACTCCTCTCAAAAGCACACCATTGGCTTATTCTGCATGGTCGGTATGTCTGCGTTGCTCGAAAACCCAAATGCGAGAGTTGCGGCATCCGGGAGTGGTGCAGCTATTATGCGAAACATCACTTATCAGCACAGTAAGAATCTCC
>CAZBFS010000068.1:0-8336 GCA_964491215.1 uncultured Proteiniphilum sp. | reverse complement strand
AACTGCAACAGATACCGGTCGTTCAACGCGTCTACCCCTCCGATGCCAACTTCCTTCTAGTGGAGGTCGATGATGCCAATGCGCTCTACCACTACCTGGTGGAAGAGAAAGTAATCGTACGCAACCGTCACTCCGTCGTTCGCAATTGCCTGCGCATCACTGTGGGCACCCCGGCGGAGAACAGTCAACTACTCACTGCAATCCATAACTACAGCAATCAGAAGATATGAAGAAAATATTGTTTATCGATCGTGATGGAACACTGATCCTGGAGCCTAAGGATGAACAGATCGACAGCCTCGAGAAGCTGGAGTTCTACCCGGGGGTGTTTCAATACCTCTCCCGCATCGCATCAGAGCTGGAATATGAGCTGGTGATGGTCACCAACCAGGATGGCTTGGGTACCGCCTCCTTCCCGGAAGATACCTTCTGGCCGGCTCACAACAAGATCATCCGCGCTTTCGAAAACGAAGGGATACGCTTCAGCGAGGTGTTGATAGACCGCTCCTTCCCGCATGAGCAGCTACCCACCCGTAAACCGGGAACAGCCATGCTCACCCACTACCTGAAAGGAGAGTACAACCTGGCCGAATCATATGTGATTGGCGACAGGGTGACCGACCTGCAACTAGCACAAAATATGGGTTGTAAATCAATTTTATTAAGCAACACTTCACACCCTGATGCAACCCTGACCAGCGGCAACTGGGGGGAGATATACCGCTACCTGCAGTCCACTCCTCGTACCGGTAGGGTGCATCGCAAAACCTCCGAGACCGATATCCGGGTGGAGGTAAACCTCGATGAGAGCAGCGGCAGCAGCATCTCTACCGGACTGGGATTCTTCGACCACATGCTGGAGCAGATAGCCCGACATGGTGGTATTCGCTTGATCGTGGAGGTGAAGGGGGATCTTCATATCGACGAGCACCATACCATCGAGGACTGCGGCATAGCCCTGGGTGAGGCCTTCCTGCAGGCACTGGGACAGAAGAAGGGAATCTCGCGCTATGGCTTCATGCTTCCAATGGACGACTGTCTGGCACAGGCAGCCATCGATTTCGGGGGACGCCCCTGGCTGGTGTGGGATGCCTCCTTCCACCGTGAACGGGTGGGCGACATGCCCACCGAGATGTTCCTCCACTTCTTCAAGTCATTCAGCGACAGTGCGAAGTGCAACCTGAACATCCGTGCGGAGGGTGATAACGAACACCACAAGATAGAAGCGATCTTCAAGGCATTTGCCCGTGCCATCAAAATGGCAGTGAAACGAGGTGAGACAACAGGGATACCCAGCACGAAAGGAGTGATATAAGATGATTGCCATCATTCAATACAATGCAGGCAACATCACCTCGGTTGAAAACGCAGTGAAACGGCTTGGCTATCCCTGCAGGGTGACCGGTCAGATGGAAGAAATACGGGAGGCAGAGAAGGTGATCTTCCCCGGCGTTGGGGAAGCAAGCAGCGCCATGATCTACCTGAAAGAGAGAGGACTGGACAAAGTAATTCAATCGTTGGTTCAACCGGTGCTTGGCATCTGCTTGGGGCTGCAACTGATGTGCGAACAATCTGAGGAGGGCAACACACAGTGTCTTGGCATTTTCGAGACTGGCGTGAAACGATTCCCAGCCACCGGCATTGTACCCCATATGGGATGGAACAATCTAACGGTAAAGGATTCACCTCTTTTCGCAGGACTGGAAAAGGAAGATGACTTCTATTTCGTACACAGTTACTATGCCGGGTTATGCGAACAGACCCTCGCCAGCTGCAACTATCTCCTGCCCTTCAGTGCGGCAATGCAGAAGGATAACTTCTTCGCCACCCAGTTCCATCCGGAGAAGTCGGGAGATGTGGGTGAGAGACTACTGCGTAACTTCTTGAAAATATAACAACTTATCCAATCTAACTCAGAATGAGAATCATCCCCGCCATAGACATCATCGACGGCAAGTGTGTACGCCTCACGAAAGGTGATTACACAACAAAAAAAACCTATCGCGACAACCCGCTCGACGTGGCACGCGAGTTTGAGGATCACGGCATCTGCCACCTCCACCTGGTGGATCTGGATGGAGCCCGCTCCAAACATATCGTCAACCATCGCGTACTGCGCGAGATCACCGAAGGCACCTCGCTACTGGTCGACTTCGGAGGAGGCATCAAGAGCGATGAGGATGTGCGGATTGCCTTCGAGAACGGTGCCACCCAGATCACCGGCGGCAGCGTAGCACAACAGCAGCCCGAGCTCTTTATGCAGTGGCTGAAAAATTTCGGACCGGAACGGATCATCCTGGGTGCCGACAGCCACCACCGCAAGATAGCCACGCTGGGATGGCAGGAGCAATCGGAGGAGGATGTGGTCGATTTCATCACAGCCTATGAAAAGAAAGGGGTGCAGTATGTCATTTGTACCGACATTTCGAAGGATGGCATGTTAGAGGGTCCCTCTGAGGAGCTCTACCGTGAAATCATCGCCAGTAGCGGCATCCGGTTGATAGCCAGTGGCGGCATCACCTCACTGGACGATCTGCAGAGACTCCGGGCCATAGGCTGTGAGGGAGCCATTATCGGCAAGGCAATCTACGAAGGTCATATCCTGTTGAATGATTTGCAGAGGTTCATCTCTATTGGTTCATAGTTCGAAGTTCATGGTTAAAGATTAATAGGTTTATAGGTTTATAATGAGCTGCATACTAAAATAACAAACATATGCTGAAAAAAAGAATCATTCCCTGCCTGGATATCAAGGAGGGACGCACGGTAAAAGGGGTCAACTTTGTGGGACTTCGTGATGCTGGCGATGCAGTAGAGCTGGCACGCCGCTATGTGGAGGAGGGTGCCGATGAACTTGTGTTCCTCGATATCACCGCCACGGTGGAGCAGCGCAAGACACTCACCACCCTGGTGCAGCGAGTGGCACAGGAGATCAACATCCCCTTCACAGTGGGGGGTGGCATCCGCACGCTGGAAGATGCACAGGCTATCATCCGTGCCGGTGCCGACAAGGTGAGCCTCAACTCATCGGCTGTGGACCGCCCTGAGCTGCTCACCGAGATCGCAGAGCAGTTCGGCAGCCAATGCGTGGTACTGGCCATTGACACGAAACAGGAAGAGAACGGCGAGTGGATGGTTTATGTACATGGGGGCAGAACCCCCACCCCGCTGCGCACGGTCGACTGGGCTGTGGAGGGCGCACGACGCGGTGCCGGTGAGATCCTGCTCACTTCGATGAACCATGACGGAACAAAGAATGGCTTCGCCATTGAGATCACACAGGCGGTCAGTGAGGTGGTCACCCTGCCGGTCATCGCCTCTGGCGGTGCCGGTAACATGGAGCACTTCGCGGAGGTGTTCACCGAGACAAAAGCAAGTGCAGCCCTGGCTGCGAGCGTCTTTCACTTTGGTGAGATCCCCATCCCTGCATTGAAACAATTTTTAAAAAACAGAAATATTCCGATCCGTTCATAAACGGTTCTTTAAAGTGAAATAAAACTTCAACATAAAAACAAAGATTCGTGATGATCAATTTTGAAAAATCCGGTGGACTGGTGCCGGTCATTATCCAGCATGCCGACACCCTGCAGGTACTGATGCTGGGTTATATGAACGAAGAAGCGCTGGAGAAGACCAAAAGTGAAGGGAAGGTTACCTTTTACAGCCGCAGCAAGCAACGACTATGGACCAAGGGTGAAAGCTCCGGCAACTGGCTCACGGTTGATGAGATCCTCACCGACTGTGACGACGACACCATCCTGATCAAGGCATTCCCGCAGGGCCCCACCTGCCACACCGGCAGCACCTCCTGCTTCCGGGAAGAGACCGCCAAAGGGTTTATCTATGATCTGGAGAAGGTAATTGAACAGCGTATCACCGAGAACCCGGAGGGTTCCTATACCTCCCGTCTCTTCAGCCGCGGTGTAAACAAGGTGGCACAAAAGGTGGGTGAAGAAGCGGTGGAGCTGGTGATTGAAGCGAAAGATGACAATCTCGACCTGTTCCGCAACGAAGCGGCCGACCTGTTATACCACTACCTGATTCTGCTGAAGACCAAGAACCTGAAACTGGAAGATATTGAAGCGGTGCTGAAAGGAAGACACAAGTGATCAGGCAGGTTGGCAGGTAAACAGATTGGCATATTTGGAAGGTTAAGAAGTTAGAGGTTCTTGGTTCGTGGTTCATGGTTCTCGAATCTTATCGCTTACTGCTAACATACTGTAAATTAGCGCTTACTGCTTACTGCTTACACAGTTTTTTACAACTGATCCAAACCTTCTCTCCATCAGCCAGGGTGGTGGCAAAGAGATAGTGGTCACCTCCCTCTTTCAATCCCGAACGCTTACGGATCTCGGCCACCGAGAGCGGGTAGTTGCGTACGGTGATATTTGTTTTCGGCACCGCGGCAGCGAAGCGCCGGATCTGCTTCTTGTTGGAGGGGAACCACTCCTCCACCCGGAAGATGCGACCGGGGAAAGCATTCTCCAGCCGTTCGCTGGTATAGAGATGGCTATGCTTGTGCAGTTTCTGCAACCCGTATCGATGTGCAGTCACATTGAAGGCTCCCGCCTTCAGGATAGCGGCGTTGGGTTCATAGAGATACCGGTCTGGAACAACACTGTAGGAAGCTTCCTGCTCCTCCTCCAAAGGGGTGAAAGTAAGCAACTCTCTCACACCATCCTTTCTCAGATTCACTGCATGAACCAGTGGCCCGGTTGATTCTGTCGAGGGTAGCAGCAGAAACAACAACTCCCTGCATTCATTCTCCACCGAAACCACATGCACCTCAGCTACGTGAGGGAGCGTTTTCACAGCCAGGGTGATGTCCAGCATCGGTGAATATTTAACCATCACCCGTTCAGCTCTTTCCATCAGCATACCGGAAAGCTGTGACAGGTCGGGTGAACACTCATCTATCCGGAACACTTTCCTGCCACCCTCATCCCGGCGTGCCGGATCGAGGTAGATCAAATCGGCCCGGCGAAGCTGCAACAGAAATGCCTCGCTCTCCATTTGGTGTACCTCTGCGTGATGCAATCCCAACGCTGCAAAATTATGTTCCGCCAAGCGACAGAGACTCCCATCCCGTTCCACATAGAGCGCACGCCCGAAGAGCGGAGCCAGGAAAGAGAAATCCACCCCCAGCCCGCCGGTCAGATCAGCAAAGAGCGCTCCACCCTCTACAAGCGATGCCTTGTACCGTGCTGTCACCTCCGACGAGGCTTGCTCAAGCGAGAGATGCTGCGGATAGAGCAGCCCCCGGTTACGGTACCAGGAGGGTATCTTCTTCTGAGCCGTCTGTCGCCCGGCAATCTGCGACAGTAGAAAAGGCATATCCTCTCTCTTGAAGCGGAGTGCCAGCGCATGCACATCCTCCTTCTCATGAGCCTGTATAAATGCTTGTTGCAGGGCGGTCGGTCTCATCATATCACAAAAAAAAACAACCTGCTTCTGAAAAGCAGGTTGTCCTTATCCACTAATTATCACTTTATGGTTTATGTCTCCATCCTTCGGACGGGGCTTTCGGCGATTTACGCTTCGGCCTCTGCCTTTGGCTGTACCGACACGAATGAGCGGTTGTCCCTTTTCTTGCGGAAAACCACCACACCGTCGGTCAGTGCGAAGAGTGTGTGATCCTTACCGATCCCCACATTTTCACCCGGATGGTGTACCGTACCCCGTTGACGTACGAGGATGTTGCCTGCTTTGGCTACTTCGCCACCAAATATCTTGACGCCCAATCGTTTACTTTCCGATTCACGGCCGTTCTTCGAACTACCTACACCTTTTTTATGTGCCATTTTCTTCTGATTTTAACTGATTACGCAACAATCGATTTTACAACTACTTCAGAAAACTGCTGACGGTGACCGTTCAGCTTCCTGTATCCTTTTCTTCTTTTCTTCTTGAAAATAAGAACCTTGTCTCCTTTCACATGCGAAAGAATTTCCACTACCACCTTGGCTCCTTCTACCAGGGGGGCACCTACGGTGATCGCTCCGTCGTTGTCCACGAGCATCACTTTCTCAAATTCCACCTCTGCGCCCTGATCGGCGTTGATCCGGTGAACAAATAATTTCTGGTCCTGCTCTACTTTAAACTGCTGGCCCTGAATGTCTACAATGACGTACATATCTGTAATAACTTATCGTTACGTGCCTGAGGCGAGCCGCAATACCGCGTCTGCTTGTTGAGCCTATTGGCAAAATGAGGTGCAAAATTACACAAATTATTGGGAAACTGCAAATAGTTTATCCCTTTTTTTCGATTGATTGATAGGCAGCACCGATATGGTCAACGATGTCACCCGCCATGAAGCTGCGGGGATGTATCGTTTTTCGGGTTATATCAGCAGTCAGCCCGTGAAGGTAGACCCCCACCCTGGCGGCATCCCTGGGTTCGTACCTCTGTGCCAGCAGTGAGGTGATCATACCGGTCAGCACGTCACCACTGCCAGCGGTAGCCAACGCCGGAGTACCGCTGCTGTTGACATAGAGATGGCTTTCATCTACGACGAGCGAATAGGCGCCCTTGACGACGATTACCAGCTTGTGTTCCTTTGCGAAGAACCTTACTTTCTCAATTTTTTCAAAGTCGTCGCACCAGTATCCTATCAGTCGGGTGAGTTCTTTGGGATGAGGTGTCAGGATGGTACCGGGAGAGAGCAAAGAGAACCATTCGGGATGTCGGGAGAGGATGTTCAGCCCGTCAGCATCAATCACCAGCGGCATGTGGTAACGGGTCAGCAAGTCACCGAAAGCCCTCTCCGTATCACTATGTTGTCCTAAACCGGGACCGATACCGATGGCATCGGGATGAAGGTCGTATGCAATCTCCGTGATATGCTCATGATGCGGGTCCTGAAGCGCCATCGCTTCCGGCACAGCAGTCTGGATCACGTTGGTACCGCAGCGGGGCAGATAAGCGGTAACCAGGCCGCAACCGCTCCGCAGTGCTGCCTTCGCCGCAAGGCATACCGACCCGCACTTGCCGATACTCCCGCCCACAAGCAAAGCATGCCCCTGGGTACCCTTGTGTGCAAATCGATGCAGCGGTTTCAGCAGGGGGGCAATTGCTTCCTTTCCAGTAAATAGAATACTACTATCAGCGGCAGCGATGGCTCCGGCATCCAGTCCGATATCCACGATCTGCACCTCCCCTGCATATTCTGTGTTCTCAGGCAGATAGAGCGCCAGCTTCGGGATCTGAAAGGTAACCGTCACTGTTGCCCGCACGGCAAGATTGGTCTTCCTGTCGAGAAAGAGGCCGCTTGGCAGGTCAATGCTATATACAGTGCGTCCGCTGGTGTTGATCGTCTCAATCACCTTTGCCGCGATGCCTTCGACCTCTCTCGAAAGACCTGTCCCGAAGATACCATCAATGATCACATCGTACCGTTCCAGAGCAGGGAGGTCAAGCTCGCTACCGACAACGCTGCACGCGATATGCTCCGCCTTCACTCTGCGCAGATTGTGTACACAATCTTCCGAGTAGCGGCTGCCCTGTTCCACCATACAGACCTTTACCCTGTAACCGGACTGATGTAACAGTCGCGCCACCACCAGTGCATCCCCTCCGTTGTTACCTGTGCCGGCAAAGAGGATGATCTCCCGCTCCTTTTCCGGACACCGGGCCACAAAAAAATTGTAAAAGGCAGTTGCCGCACGCTTCATCAATGTGAGCGATGATATCCCCTCCTTTTGGATGGTCTCACCATCAATTAACCGAATCTGCTCCGAGGTCAGGATTTTCATTTTATTTCACTTGTGTGTTATTTTTGTTGTTTTTTAGCAGTTCGACTGTTCAGATTAATTGATCAAGTGTTTGTATGATCAAAGATTCTCATCCGGCAGCTCAATCTGACGATACATCTTGTAGAGCCTGAGCATCAGCGTACCGAATAAAACGGCCATCACCACCAGCAGATGGCTGGCGAGGCCATCCACGCTGAAGGAGAGCTTGATCAGCGTGGTGGAGACCACAAAGCCGGAGTTGCGCATCACCTTTGGAAATTCACGGGTGATGGCAAAGGAAAAGAGCAGCACCAGCACATCTGTCAAGATCAACACCATAAAGAAATCGGAGAAAAAAGTCTCAGCTGCCAGCTTGCTGTACTGGAAGAAGCCAATCAGTGAGTGATCGATGAACAGCCATTCAATCATGTTGAGCACCACCATCACCAGGAACAGTATTGTTAGCAGTAGAGCCATCCCCTTCTTTGCAGTGATATATCTTTTCTTCTCTTTTGGCAATTTGAGAGAGGGAGACAGGCTTGAAATATTTTTATCTACCCGGATCGACTTCTGATTCTGCAGATAAAAGAGGTAAATCAACAG
>CAZBFS010000067.1:0-8353 GCA_964491215.1 uncultured Proteiniphilum sp. | reverse complement strand
TATAAAATGTAATTGATGAGTTTCCCAATCGACCAATGCGGCAATAACTCATTCAACTTGTATGTCAAAGATAAGTGATCCCTGCGGGATTACCAAATAAACCGATGCTTTTTTTGGCCTCTTTTCCACATTTCTCCGTTTTTTAACATGGAGCTGTGAAGTCCCATTCCTTTCACTTTTCTTCCAGGAAATGGCTGATTTCCTGGTCAGTTACCTCGTGATCAATAAGATCACCTGCCAGGTATTGATCGTAGGCGGCCATGTCGACCAGACCGTGACCGGAGAGGTTGAACAGGATCACCTTTTTACGACCCTCTTCTTTTGCCTGTTGAGCCTCCCGGATGACGGCAGCGATAGCATGAGTTGACTCCGGTGCGGGGATGATCCCCTCGGTCTGTGCGAAAAGCACCCCGGCCTCGAAGGTCTCCAGTTGTTTGATGTCGATCGCCTCGATGTAACCATCTTTGAGCAGCTGGCTCACGATGCTGCCGGCACCGTGATAGCGCAGGCCGCCCGCGTGTATGTTGGCCGGTGCGAAGGTGTGGCCCAGTGTGTACATGGGGATGAGCGGTGTGTAACCGGTCTCATCGCCGAAGTCGTATTGGAAGCGCCCGCGGGTTAGCTTGGGGCAGGAGGCCGGCTCGGCTGCCACGAAGCGGGTGTTGGCTTTGCCCTCGAAGTTGTGTCGCAGGAAAGGGAAGGAGATTCCGGAGAAGTTGGAACCGCCGCCGAAGCAGCCGATCACCACATCGGGGTACTCACCCGCCATGGCCATCTGTTTTTCCGACTCCAGACCGATAATGGTCTGGTGAAGTGAGACATGGTTCAGCACACTGCCCAATGCATACTTGCAGTTAGGTGTCTGCATCGCCAGCTCGATTGCCTCCGAGATGGCAGTGCCCAGGCTCCCCTGGTAGTTGGGGTGGTCGGTGATAATCTTACGGCCTGCCTTGGTAGACATGCTGGGGGAGGCGATCACCTGTGCTCCCCAGGTCTGCATCAGCGAGCGGCGATAGGGCTTCTGCTCGTAGCTGATCTTCACCATGTAGACCGCCAGTTCCAGGCCGAACATTTTACTAGCCAGTGCCAGGGCGGTGCCCCACTGACCGGCACCGGTTTCGGTGGTAAGGTTGGTGGTTCCCTCTATCATGTTGTAGTAGGCTTGGGGCAGTGCTGAGTTGAGCTTGTGCGATCCCACCGGGCTGACGCTCTCGTTCTTGAAGTAGATATGTGCAGGGGTATCGAGGGCCTTCTCCAGTCCTGTTGCCCGCACCAGTGGTGAGGGGCGATAGATTTTATACTTCTCCCTCACCGGTTCCGGGATATCGATCCAGGCGTCGGTCTGGTTCACCTCCTGGCGTGACAGTTCCTCGGCGAAGAGGGGGTAGAGGTCCTCAGCCTTGAGTGGTTCCCGCGTACCGGGGTTGATCATTGGCTGCGGTTTGTTTGTCATCTCGGCGGTGATGTTGTACCACTGCTCCGGGATCTCTGCTTCCGAGAGCAGGAATTTCTTTCTCTTTTCCATTTTTTTCTTTTTATCGGTTCTATTTCTGTTGTTATAGTATGCGGGATAGTTTATTGGTGCGGATGTTATCCTCAACAATGGCATCGATCACTGCCACGGCCACCATGTTCACGATGTCCCGTACCGGTGTCTCCACATCGAGGATGTGCACCGGCTTCTTGAGACCCATCTGAATGGGACCGATGATATCATTCATTCCTGTCTCTTTCAATAGCTTGTAGGCGGCATTGGCAGAGCTCAGGTTGGGGAAGACCAGCGTATTCACCTCTCTGTCGCGCAATCGAGAGAAGGGATACTTCTTGTCGCGCAGCTGTTTGTTCAGGGCGTAGTTGACCTGCATCTCCCCGTCGATCATCATTTCCGGGTAACGCTCATGCAGTGTCTCCACCACCTGGTGCACGCTGGCGGGGCTGCCCACGTTGTCGGCGCCGAAGTTGGAGTAGGATAGCATGGCGATTACCGGATCGTGGTTGAAGAATTTTACCGTGGCATTGGCCAGTCGCGCGATGTCGATCAACGCCTCTGTGTCGGGATGCCGGTTGAAGAGGGTGTCGGCCAGGAAGAGCATTCCTTTCTTGGTGTTAACGATGTGCATCGTCCCGATGTGGTTAAGCCCGTCGCGGATGCCAATCACCTCCTTCGCAATATCGGTGGTCTGCTGGTATTTGCTAAAGACACCGGTGATCATGGCATCGGCCTCACCGGTCTCCACCATCATCATGCCGAAGTAATTGCGTTCGAACATCTTCTCGGCTGCCTCGTCGTGGGTCATCCCCTGACGGTTTCTCTTTTCCGTGAGGAGAGCGGCGTAGCGCAGGCGGCGCTCCTCCTCGCGGTCGTGCCGCAGGTTGACGATCTCGATCCCCTCGAGGTTGATCTGGTTCTCCCGTGCCACATTGGCAATCTTCTCCTCGTTGCCCAGCAGGATGGGATGGCAGATGCCCTCGGCATAAGCTGCCTCGGCGGCTTTGAGCATGTTCAGGTGGTTCGACTCGGAGAAGACCACCCGTTTGGGTTGCTGGCGTCCCATCTCGAACATGCGGCGGATCATCTTGTTGTCGAGACCCATCAGGTCACGCAGCTTGTGATCGTATGCCTCCCAGTCGGTGATAGGCTTGCGGGCTACACCCGAGGCCATGGCAGCCTTAGCCACGGCTGGAGCCACGGTGGTGAGCAGACGCGGGTCGAGCGGCTTGGGAATGATGTACTCCCTGCCGAAGCTTAGCTTCTTCACGCTGTAGGCCTCGTTCACCACGTCGGGTACCGCTTTCTTGGTGAGTTCTGCCAGAGCGTAGACAGTGGCGATCTTCATCTCCTCGTTAATGCAGGTGGCCTGCACGTCGAGGGCGCCACGAAAGATGTAGGGGAATCCGAGTACGTTGTTGATCTGGTTGGGGTAGTCGGAACGGCCGGTCGCGAAGATGATATCTTCACGGGCCGACATGGCTAGTTCGTAAGAGATCTCCGGGTTGGGGTTGGCAAGGGCGAATACAATAGGGTCGTGGTTCATCGAACGGAGCATCTCAACGGTTAAAACGTCGGCTACTGAGAGTCCGAGGAACATATCGGCTTCTTTAAGCGCTTCTTGCAGTGTGAAGATCTTGCGGTCGGTAGCAAAGGGACGTTTGCGGTCGTTCAGGTCGGTACGGGAGGTTTGGATCACCCCCCGCGAATCGACCATCACGATGTTCTCCTTCCGGGCACCCAGGGCCATGTAGAGACGGGTGCAGGAGTTTGCCGCTGCGCCGGCGCCGTTGACCACAATCTGCAGCTCTTCGATCTTCTTACCGGTCAGCTCCAGGGCATTTAGCAATCCACAGGCTGAGATGATGGCCGTTCCGTGCTGATCATCGTGCATGATGGGGATGTCGAGCTCGCTTTTAAGCCGCTCTTCAATCTCGAAGCACTCCGGTGCCTTGATATCCTCCAGGTTGATGCCGCCGAAGGTGGGAGCGATTGCCCTGACCACCTGGATGAATTTTTCCGGGTCTTTTTCATCTACTTCAATATCGAACACGTCGATGCCGGCGAAGATCTTGAAGAGCAGTCCTTTTCCCTCCATCACCGGCTTGCCCGCCAGGGGGCCGATGTCACCCAGTCCCAATACGGCGGTTCCGTTGGAGATGACCGCCACCAGGTTGCCTTTTGAGGTGTAATCATAGGCGGTTTGCGGGTTCTTCTCTATCTCCAGGCATGGCTCAGCCACACCGGGTGAGTAGGCCAGTGAGAGGTCTCGTTGGGAGCTATAGGGTTTGGTGGGAACTACTTCAATTTTACCGGGACGCCCCTGCGCGTGGTAGGCAAGTGCGTCGTCCCGTAGTTTGTTTTTTGTCATTTTGATTTTATTTGTGCAGATTGTTCAATAATCTGCGCAAAATTATAAAAATATTGTGACAGATTATAATTATTGTGCTGTTTCCTTTACAACATCCATCATAAAATGGTATAGATCTGCTGCCTGTGAGAAATCCTCCATCAGTTGCAGGGCGATGGCACTGCTGTAGATTCGCGCATCGGTCACGGGGATCCGTTTGAGAAGGTAGCATGATTTTCGTTGTATCCAGGGCTGGTAGAACTCCGGCAGATCATTCGGGAGATTTCTTTTGTAGGGCTCCCCTTCTACCGTGAAGCCAGCGGAGGTCGCCTGCAGCGCCATTTCGTGAAACGACTCCTGGTTGTAGGAGATCTCTTCCCGGAAGGCATCCATGATTTTCCGTTTGGGAGCAAACAGGCCCATGCCATAGATGAACTCCTCAGTGCCCAATTCAGCAAAACAGCCGGGATAATCCTCCCAGTGGGTGGCTTTTTGCTGGAAGTTAAGCCACAGTGATGTCTTGTAGGGATCCTTGTTGGGTGAGAAACGAACATCGCGATAGATGCGGGAGAGCATTTTCGAGGGCGTGAGTTCAAAGAGGGGGTCGATGTTGTACATTGCAGGAGAGAGCATCAGGGCGAGTGCACGAAAGGGCTGTAGCAATGCCTCCTGGTAGATCTGCTTCCGTTCGTTGAACCATTCACGGTCATTGTTTTCCTTGAGTCCCCGCAAGAATGAAATGGTCTCATGACTGAACCCGCTGAAGGGGGTAATGGTTTCCATTACTTTAGTATCTGATAGGATATGGCGGCGATATGAAAACTTGGTGCTGCAGTATCCTCTGTCTCGCAATGTTCAACCCCACTGTTTTCTTCCGTTTCGGATGGATGATCATGTTGAAGCGTTTCGTCGATTGTTTCTTTCACCAGGATGCCGTGAACCCTCACCTGCTTGCCCACGCATGTGGTATCAAACTTACCCAGGGTCGCATCTGATTCGGCACGGAGTGTGATTGATTTGTTACTGTCCTGCAGGAAAAGTTTCATGCCACTCTTGCTGCAGACATGGGTGCAAAGTCCCTCCACGATCACTGTTTCACCCGCAAGTGACTCACTGTTTGTCATCACCTCATCCACCTGCATCGGCGATTGTTTCCCGTTACCTGTACAATGTGTAAATAGCAGCAATGTTGCTGCCATCAGAAAAAAGTAAAAAAAAGAGTCTCTTCTTTTCATGCGTCTACTATTATTTTGATAAATTTGCACTTCAAAGATAAGGATATTTTCAGGTTGGATAAAAAAAATGAATGTTTTGACGGTAAAAAAGCATTCATTCGTCGGGTAAAAGAGTCCCGTTCGTCGATTCATCGTTGTAGGCAACCCATACTGATCGCTACTTTTGTGAAAAAACTAAAATGGGCGTATTATGAAAACAAGTTCATGTGCTTCTCCTTTTTCCGGTAGATCAAAGGGGATCTTGTTCGGGTTGTTGTTGGTGGTTGCCGGCCTGCTGATCCTTTTCTTTAATTTCGGTTGGATTGATCCCGCTCTCAAAGTGGTCCTTTTTTCCTGGCCCATGATCTTTATTGTAGCTGGCATACTGAATTTCTCAAGAAGAGACTCGTTGATGCCTGTTATCTTCCTGGTAGTGGGAATCTTTTTTTTGATACCCCGCATTGCACTTGCATATCCGGGTAGCATTCCAGGGCTGGAAGCTGATTTTGCTCATAACTTCTGGCCGTTGTTGTTGATTCTGCTGGGTGTCTACTTCATCTGGCGGGTCTTCACTGGAAAGAATCGGCAATGGACTCATCACCATAAATACAGAGCCGATACAGTGACAGGAGAAGGGGGACGTATCGAGAAACGAGTGGTTTTTGGCGGCTCAGAGAGCATTTTCCTCGATCCGGTATTTAACGGGGGGGCATTGAGTGCCACTTTTGGTGGTATTGTTCTCGATCTGCGTCGTACCACATTGCCGGAGGGAGAGACCTGCCTCGATGTGGAAGCCACCTTTGGTGGTGTGGAACTTTATATACCGGGCGACTGGCTGGTGGAGACCAGGTTCCAGACCGTACTGGGTGGGGTGGAGGACAAACGACTGGTTTCCTCTCCCGATTATGCGCGTAAACTAATTTTGAGAGGTGACCTGATCTTCGGTGGTTGTGAGATACGCTGAAGCCGTTGTTGCCCTCTGTTCAACCCTGAACAGACACTACGGATGAAACAAATACAATTTTATATACCCTTCCGGTGGCTACCCATCGTGATATGCTCTCTTCTATTCGCTACCTTTGAGATTGTGGCGATCCGTCCGTTGGTGACGATGCCACCCCTATTCTTGTGGATCAAGGGAGCTGCTGATGGGGTAATCATGAGCGGAATGGGATTGTTACTGGCTGCCGTGATCCGTTCCTGGCTCTATGTGAAGCTCGATTACTGGCAGCGGATGGTTAACTACACCGCATTGGGGATCATGTATCTGGTCGTCTGGTGCCTGCTGAGTCATCTCTTCACCCTGCTGATTGTCGAGAGTGATATGAGAGAGGAGTTGCGAAGGCTGTTGCCCCTGACCGCTTTTATCTTTCTGCTGGTCTACCTGATTCAGTTGATGATTGTGCACGACCGGTTGAAGAGATTGAATGAAGAGAGAGACAACGAATGTGATGCCGATGAACTCTCTTTTCCCACCGAGGCCGATCATCTCACTTCAGCAGACAATGTGAACGAGCACAGCGAGGAGATACTGGAGCGAGTCGTGGTGAAAAGCGGACAAAAGATTCATGTGATCCTGGTGCCTGATATCGTGTATATCCAGTCGGATGGTGATTACGTGCAGATTGTTACCGGTCAGAGCCGTTATCTCAAGGAGGAGACAATGAAATATTTTGAGGCAAGCCTGCCCCGTAACCGATTTGTCAGGGTGCATCGATCCTATATTGTCAACGTGGAAAAGATTCTACGTATCGAGCTGTACGAGAAACAGAACCAGATGCTCACCCTCAACAACGGTGATCAGATCAGGGCAAGCGTTGCCGGCTACCGGGAACTGCGAACAATACTTAATTTGTGACAGTAGCGGATTGTGAGATGTAAAGTTTGTTAAAACCGGGAAAACTGATTTGTGTTTTCAGGTTTTCCGGATTACTTTTGTGCGTTTATTAAAGATAGGTTATTAATGGAACTACGCGACAGAATCATAGAAACAGCAGGGAATCTTTTTATCCAATATGGCATCAAGAACAGTTCGATGGATGAGATAGCCACCACAATGGGCATCTCGAAGCGGACCATTTATGAAATTTTCCGGGACAAGGAGGATTTGCTCATCTCGTTTTTGAAAAAGACGAGGGATGAACGGAATGACCATTTCGCCACCTTCCTTGTCGGTGACTACAACGTGATCGAGGTGTTTATCCGGATCATTGAGGCTCAGCAAAACCTGCCGACCGCCAATGTGAAATTCTTCGAAGATATTCATAAGTACTATCCCAGGGCTGCTAAGCTCATTAAAGAGGATGTAGCCAGGAGCAACGCATTTCTTTGTGGTTTTCTTCGCAAGGGTATCGAACAGGGGTATATCCGGAGTGATCTGAACGTGGAGGTGACCGCCTTTTTGGTGGAGGATGGTACCTATACCTATATCCGTGCCTCTTACCTGGAGAAACCGCCCTTCTCTTTCAAAGAACTGTTTTTCACCATGATGATCAACTTCATCAGGGGGATATCGACAGAAAAGGGAATCCGGATCATCGACGATTATTTAACAAAACAGAAACAGAATAGAGATAATTAATTGAATAAGATGAAAAGTGTAAGAATGAATCTACTGAGATCAATCAGACCGATGTCAGTTATAATGCTGATGATTGTAACCGGCTTCACCGGTCTGCAGGCCCAGCCTGCCGACAGTCTCACCATTGATCTGCCAACAGCATTGGAGATCGCATTGAGTGAGAATCCCAAGGTGAAGGTGGCCGACATGGAGATCACCAAGAAAGAGTATGCAAAGAAGTCAGCCTATGGAGCGCTGCTGCCTCAGTTCGACCTGATCGGACAGTACCAGCGCGCCATCAAGCGTCAGACAGTATATTTCGATGAAGGATTCGGCTTGGGGGGGGGTGATGTTGATCCCTCCCAGTATACCCCTGAGGAGCTGCAGATCCTGCAGGTGCTCAACAAAGTGATGATGCCCGATCCGGAGAGCTCCGGTGAAGGGATCCAGATGGGTCGTTTCAACGTTTGGTCGGCCGGCATGAATGTGAGTCTGCCACTGGTGATGCCATCACTCTGGAAAAATATCCAGATGAGCGAGGTGGATATCCGCCTGGCCATCGAGCAGGCACGTGCCTCACGAATAGACCTGGTGAACCAGGTGAAGAAAGCATTCTATAGTCTTCTGTTGGCACAGGATAGCTATTCGGTGTTCCGCAAGACCTATGAGACCGACTCGCTCAACCTGGAGAACATACGTAACCGTTTCAACCAGGGTGTTGTGGCCGAGTATGATGTGAT
>CAZBFS010000066.1:0-8386 GCA_964491215.1 uncultured Proteiniphilum sp. | reverse complement strand
TCTTCATGGGAGCATGGATTATGTCAGAGTTCTAAAACAGCCAGAATAATAAAGCTGCCTATCTCCATACCCTGGATGACAAGGGGACGCTCCCCAGGACACGTATTCCAGTATCTGGGCTACCACTTCCCTGGGTGCGCGCCTGTCCTCCTAACTTCCTTACCCATCCTTAACCGACCGACAGGTCTATCTGCAAGGTCTTGCATATCTCCGGCGGCAAGGGGCTGGTTTCCTCGTCGAGTGAAAATGTCTCCCAATCAGGGGCGCCTCCCAATATAAAACTGAACCATCTTTCCCTGGTCTTAACGGTGCGTAAAATCGCCTGATCGATGGTGTCCTTTAGATAGGGATAGTAGATCTCCAGTTTGGCATCCTCTTCGCCATTGGGATTCAAACGGCTTATCAGGCTGTTTATCCTATCGATCCTGCCCACCCGTTGCTCCAGGGAAGCGGGATTCCATTCCAGGTCGTAATGCACCACCCGCCGGCATTCCCGCTGCAGGTCAATACCTTCCTGGGCTAACGGCAGACAGATCAGAACCAAAGGATAGAAGGGGGTATTGAATCCATCTTTTATCCTTTCACGGCTTTCATGCAGGACGTCGCCCGATATTATGTCCACCACTAGAGACTCATTTAGCCCAGACAGCATGGCTTCTCGCTGCGGTGTGGCAGCATCGACGAATTGTTCCAAGTATCTCTGGGTAGCGTCCCTCCAGTTAAACTCGGCCCCTTGGGCAAAAGCCTCTGGAATCAATTGATAGCGCTTCTTATCAGGATTATCAACCTCCAACTTCTTCAGGGTGATGAAAAAGGTCTTGTCCCGCCGCATGAAATAAATGAGGGCATCAACCACATTGTCTCTGTCTCCAGGCGGGAGCTGGTTGAGCAGATCTCGATATTGAGTCCAGATTCCGCCATAGTTCATGAGCCGATCTATCATTTCTATCGAAATATTCCTGATACGCAGTTCCGTTTCCTCACCATCCTGGCGCTCATAATCATCCGGACTTCTATCCAGTCCCCACTGGATAAAGTCATCCGCCAGAATGCTCTCTACAGTCCCCTTCAGGTTGGGATGTAGTCCCTTCAAGTTGATCTTGTGGCGGCTCAGCGCCTCTTTGATGATGGTCTGTTCCACTATTCTTTTCAGGAACATTAGGTTGGTCTTGTCGGCACGATTATAACGCCGGTACTTGTCCTTGACCTCCTCTAATACTGAACCTGCAGTTATCCCGTGGGGTTTGCCGGCCATGACCACTTCCAGAACACTCTGGACATAATTCTCCTGCAGATAATACCAGGCGCTGTCCTCTTTATTGTAGAATCTCTTTTGGAAATTTTTGAAGCCGACTGCGCTATTACCCGGGAACAACACCTCTGTGTCTTCCTCCAATTGTTGGTCGTGCCGGCTGCTGAGCCTCTGTTTCAACGTTTTAGCGGTCTCCAGTCGGTTGCAGAATATCAAGGTCTTCTCGTTCCTCCGGATAGACTCATCTACACTGGCAGCCAGTTCTTCCAGCTTGGGGTGTTTGGCCTCATCGGCCATGACTTGCTTGAGGGTAGCCAGCGCTTTCAATTGGTCCTGCTGATACAGGCTGCTGGCTCTAAAGGCCTCGTAGGAGGAGGTCATCGACTGCTTGACAGTGGGGATAAATGTGCGCTCCTGCTTACGGAATAGTTCGTAGATGGTCTTTTCCCAGAGGGCAAAGGGTATATAGTGTTCATCCCCCAGTTCAATGCCACCCCGCTGTCTACCATCCATCTTGCCTATGATTTCCCGGCGATATTTCTGCTTGTCCTTGACATTCCGGATCACGAATTGCCTCATGATCGACTGCAGTTCGTCCCTCTTGTCTTGGGCCAGTATATAACGGCTCAGGGCATACTCAATATCTCCCGGACTTGTGTCGTACGGAAGGCTAGCTTGGATCACCTGCGTAAATACTTCGGCTTCGTCAGGTCTTAACGCCTTCCAGGCCTGTTCAAAATCATGGGTGCAGGCGATAAATGCCTGCACCGCCTGCTTGAATTGCTGCACCTCGCGATTGAATTGACTCTTGTCGCCCTGATCGCCAGCCGTTTCAGTGAACAGATCGAGAACCGTGAACAATTCTCTAGTGGAGAGCTGGAATGGAGTAGCCGTCAGAAACAAAGCTTTCTCATAGCGACCTTTGAGCATGTTATGCAGGGCCTGATGCCTTTTGGTATTAGGGTTTTTTATCCTATGAGCTTCATCCAGGATGAAAAGCGAGAACATCGGCAATCGCTCATTCATCGCCCGGTATCTCAATTGCTCTACGGCGCTGGAAACCCGTTCCGCTCTCATATCTCTGGCGTCATAAGCTTTATCCAATTCCTCATAGCAATCCGGTGAGATATGGTGATATCCAGTCCACATGGAGTTCTCTTCGACAGCGTTGGCGGTCAGATAAGGATCACCCACCAGATCCTTCATGATCCTACGCCGCGTGTCCGTCCGCAAGCTACGATGTCGGAACCAGCAGTTGAGGAAAAAGGATTTCTCTTTCTTCCAGCCTCCGGAGGTAAATATGTCCACTGGCACCACGATCACTTTCTTCTGGTGCACCTCCTCCACGAAGGTCTTCAAGTTCTGGGCACTACTCCTTTTCTCCAGGTGAAGGATGTCCGATTCCTGCAAGATATCTTTTTTGGCGTTTACTTCGATAAAGGTCCTTATGTCACCAACCCACTTATCGGCCATCATCCAGCTGGGGGCCACAACCAATACTGGTTTGTGGGGATATCTGTCCAAAAAATGATAGATCACGGCGATGGCCATGTAGGTTTTGCCCATGCCCACTTCATCACCCAGGATGATCCCCGGTCTCTGGTCCAACGTCGCTGCTATCGTGGCTGCGGTCTTCTTCTGTTGCTCAGCTGTATCAGCATCGATGAAGGTACTGCTGCCCTTCATGTCCACCAACCGACCCAGTTCTTCATAAATCGTTTTCATTGTCCCACACCCCCTAAGCCATATTCCTGAGCCAATGTCCGATACTGCCGCTTCAGCTCCCCGCTGGACTCATCGTAAATCGCTCCCCGCAGTTGGTCCGTTTTTGCCTTCACACCGGACAACAGAGCTTGCTTGGCATCATTATCCAGCCTGTCACCCGGTACAAACACCAGGTCCTTCAACAAGGCGGCAAACTCTATCATATAGAAAAAGGCCTCCGGACCTGGCAGCCTGTGTTCCAAGTATTCCGTTGCGATAAGATCGATGAGCTTCACGATCCCCAAAGGCGCATTTAGTTCATATTTGAAACCCTCTTCGCTCCAGGCCGGCTGTTCCAGGCTCGTTTTGATTCCGCCCAAAGCTTTGAACAAGAGATTGAGATTGGTGCGGAAGCCCTCGATGAGCAACTCCATTTCAGAAGTCCCGTTGGGCGTGCCCCCTCTCCTTTTCTTCGTGCCAATCTCCTCCAGGCTTCTGAACCGGCCTGCCTGATATTCCAGGATGTCCCGATAGGTGGGCTCGAATTCGATCACTACATCTACGGCGAACCGGTACTTTTCCCTAACCTGTATGGGTACCGTGAACGACTTATCCTCGTAACGGATGGTCACATCCATGGAATGCCCCAGTTTGAATGGCGTAATCACTATTACCGCCGTAGAATCAGTTGCGTAATAACAGACTTGCTGCTGATAGACGACTTCGAACGGGTATACCGCTTTCTTGGGATCCACGGTCAGCTGCAAGCTGGGGGTCTGGCCATCGCTGTCCACATATTCGGCCTTTTCCACAAAGATGACCGGCTCCGCCGTTTGACCAACCACATCGGGGATAACAACCAGTTGTCCCAGCTTGACCTTGTCCATCTTGGGAAAACCGATCCTGCGATTTTGCTGCGTGAAGACCCCTATCTCCAAGTTATGCAGTCGGTCTGCTCTGGACTTCATAGCTGCCCGGGTGAAGTTGGGTGAACCTACCAGATACAGCCAGCTGCCATCCTGGAAACCTATCTCCACGATTTTGGCATGCAGGGTCCGGGTGTGCTCCTCATCCTCGTCTCTCCAGATGTCCGGAACTACCTGCAAGGATAGACCCGGCACCAGGCTGCCTAACTCCTTCAGAAGATTGACCGGGGCTCTGACCGACCATTTTCCCGTTTCATTGTCCTTCCATCCCGGGAAACACACCTCCACCGTGGTCTTCGGGGCCATCAGGTCCTTCAGCCCGCCGAACAACTCACCCATCATGGCACTCTCCAATGACCCTTTCTTGTCTGATTCAAAGAATGGCGACAAGACCCTCACCCTTTTTATGGGACTGCCCTTCTCTTTCGCCAGATCCACCAACTTGGCGGCAAATGACTGCGGTTCCAGGGTCGAATGGATTATGTCGTCCCCTGGCCGATCGGGTGCCGGGAATGTGTTCAGAAATTCATCTATGGTTTTGTAAGCCGCATTCCCGCTTAAACCGCCGGCCAAACCTTCAAAGTCCATTAGTCTGGATAATAGCGCCCGCAGATCCGCCGCTACTGTCGTTTTATCCCCTTCATACAGATCGTACTGCCAGAATACCTCCGCGTTGTAGCACATGCCGGTTTTGGTTAGGTTGGCGGAACCAATGATGATCCGCAAATATTCAGCGTAGAGGAGAAGATAGCACTTAGGATGAAAGGTACATCCTTTAACGTTGTAGAGGTCATATAATAAGGTCTTCCCACCCTCATATCCCTGCCCGTTGACCAACACTGTCACCGGGTGCTTCAAGAGGTTCTCGGTTACCTGGGCCCGGAAACGCCTCTCGTTTTCTGCATAGTCCACATCGATCTTGTAAATAGCCGGCAGAACATGGTGCTCGAACAGTTGAGCATCAAAACCGTAAGTCATGAACAACGCAGCATTCAATGGATGGGCGCTGTCCCCTTCCAGTATGTCAAACAGACTCTTCATCATCATGACCACCCCACATCCGCAATTAATGAAAACAGGTTGTCGACCTTGTAGGAATGCTGACGGTCCATATTGTTTCGGGCATACTCATAACCGGAATAGACCATAATGGAATCGCCCTCTATTTCAGCCCAGAACCCAGATCCTCTCTTGGTCTCCACCTGTTGATGGAGTTTCAGCAGAGCGCGGATAAACTGGCCGCAGCTGATATCAGTAATGAGCACAGAAATCAACGCCAGGTATTCGGTTCCATAATAGTAGTTTGTAATCTCATGATACTTGGGCGATTCGATTAGTTTTCGGGACAAGGCCCCATCAATGATGATTGACAAGATTGGCATAAGTTCCGATTCCAATTCGTTCACAGTGATCCTGCCACCCTGCTCAAATGCAGATTTCACCATAGTACAAAAAGCCTGATTCAATCCCATCGAAAGTCGTTCGAAATGGTAAATAGTCTGGAAGCAATCCCGGGCATAGACCTGAGATTGTCCAGATGGATGAGCGTTGGCTACAGCCTCAAAGAAGTCCAGCATGCTCTCCCCCCACAAGCCCTGCAACGGCAAGGCCAACATGGCGGTTGCGTAGGTGCCCGAGTCAGACTCGATGATGACTTTTCGCAGCAATTCCCGTTCGCGATCATCGTTATTGACATGCTGGTAGTAGTCAAGGCAGGAGTACTCGCCAAATTTCTCGATACTTGCTCGTCCGCTTTTGTCCAATATCCTTTCTTTATCCATGCTGTCGATGATCATGTCCTGATATTGGGTTCCCATATTCTTGCCCACCGGCATGAAGCTTTCGGCCAACTCGCGTCCCTGCATGGTTAAAGAGAGGGAATAGTTTTTGATGAGACCAAATCGCTCCAGTGAACTGCGATAAGCCCCCAACCCGCCCAATTCAAGCTGACGCGACAGGAGTTTGTAACCTTCACCCAGAGTCTTGGCCGTACTGTTGTAAGCCCGCAAGGCGCCACGTTTGCCGCGGAGCCCCGATTCATGGGGATCCCGCTCCTTCATCTCTCCCTTGTATGAGGCCACCACGGCGTAAGCCCAGTATTTCTCATACAGCTCGAACAGACGCATAACCGTTTTGTCATTGAATATCAGCCTATGTCGGTTGATATACTCCTCACAGATAGCCAGGCCATAACAGACCATCGAATAATAGCGTGCTCGGGACGTTCGGGTAGTAAAATTGGGCAGCGGCAGATAAGCTAATTGTTGTGCCATATAATCAAGTGCAAGCGGGTCGGTAGCGCTGATAGTGTTCTCCAAGGGACTATACTTGGTCCAGAATATCGCCATCATCTCACCTCCATCATTCACGATACATCCACGAAGTGCTGTGTCTTTGATATTCAAGTGATAACACTTCAATACGGATATATGAAGGTATTCGACGAATTGCAATAAATTCCTTGTAAATCTCTGCTAATTTCTTATTTGATTTGGGTAGCCGAGTAAAAATAGGGAGTCTTACCTCTGCCCCTTCTTCCCTCCCGGCAGGTTCCAACTGAGTGACGATCTATAGATCCTGAAGGATTGGTTTGAGTTTATGAATTGCACTGTGTTGTCAGCGGTGCCAGTAGAAGTAGACATGCCGGCTCATTCCTTTTTCCCGGCAGAATTCTTTGATGTTTAGCCCGCTGGACTGCTGTTCCTGTATCAAGTGCATCCAATGGGACAACCGTTACTCTACTGCAACTTTTCGCGTATCCATACAACCACTTCACTCTCGGTCGAAAAAGTTTGCTTGCTTTTTGGTCTTTTTAAACTCTTCCAACCTTATTTCATCGCGATTGTACTATCTTCTTTGCACCTATTCCATGTGATGGTTTATTTGTGATGGATTTTCGATCGTCGGCATAATAACCAGGCCACCATCATTGCATCCCAATATGAACCCTGCAGAATGGATAGATCAGATTCCCATCGCGGTAGCCGCAGAAGCTATCACGAACCGATGATCTGCCCAGACCTACAAAATCATGCTCAAAGGCAACAGGTCAAAGCGTTCATCCAATCAGTTTTTACGAGTCACCTCTTGTAATCAGGGGATGGCTCTCACCCTCCGCGCCAATGGCTTCCAAATCCGCGCGCCGGTGATGCCACTTATTCCGCTTAGGTGGCTCTTAAAAAACGTGTTTTGCAATCCTGCAATATCATAACATCCAACCATTTCTGAATGTTATGATATATATAGAATCCAGGAGGACGTTAACAATCGGTAGATTGAATAAAACACCGGATTAAGGAGCAATATTATGGATTTGCAGGGACAAAAGGTTAGGCACAAGGTTTATGGTATAGGCACGATAATCAATCAAGACGGCCAGTACCTAACTATTTCCTTCGATATTGGCGAAAAGAAGTTTGTATATCCCGATTCCTTCAAACAATTTCTGACATTTGAAGAAAGTGGTGCGCTTGACGAAATTGTTAAAAAGGAACTTCAAGCGATAGAAAAGATAAACCAATCTAAAGGAAAAAAGACCTCCATTGGGGCATCGTATCCTCTGCCAAAACCACCTGTAAGACCACCAGTTTTAAAAAAGCATAGTAAAGACAAAACCCCTCCTCGCTACAGCATAGCTTTCAAATGCAATTACTGCGACGGCGGCAAATCACTTGAGCAGGTCGGGTTCAATGGTGTATGCAGTGACCCGATAATTGTTAATAATGTCTCCAAAGAAAAACGGGCTTGGTGCAGCAGCGAAGAGGCACCCTGTCGCCATTACTATGATGGGAAAATAGATCGCAGAGAACTAGAGGAACAAAATCGTGGGTCTCAGTTTATTTGTTATGAAAGTCAGATGCTCCGTGATTGGCGTGCCTTCGCCGGGTATATCCTGACTGGTAAAAATAAAGGCCGACCACTTGCATTAAAGAAGGTGCAGCGGTATAGCCTCTGTATTTTGACCACTAGGGATCCGGGGTCCCTAGCGGAATCAGACCGTTACATTTTTGCAATTTTCCTGGTCGATGATACTTATACTGGCGATGCCCGGGATGCAGGCTATGTAACAACTTCATCCAAGTACAAGCTCAAGCTCTCGCCCCAAGAGACACACAACATGCTGTTTTGGAAATATTACGCCAATGGCAACAATCCGCAGGCAGCCGCTTGGGGCTCAGGCTTGTTCAGATATGTTGGCGATAAAGAGGGCGCGCTTATACTACGTGACATTGCTACCATCAAACGCGGCACAGATGATGAGCATCTGGCTCAAGAATTTTACCTGTATTTCTGCCGTATTAATTCTGTGGATCCAGATCAACTCGGTGATCCAAGCGGGGCATTATGTATGTGATTTGTACAACAAGAAATCAGCCATCTATGATGATTGGACAATTCGCTCTGGTAACAACCTCCAGAATGAATTTTTGGAGCGGGTTATGGCTAAGCCTCGCCCAGGAGGAATTGTGCTTTGATTTCATCGGGTATGTACATACTAGCATGG
>CAZBFS010000065.1:4073-8595 GCA_964491215.1 uncultured Proteiniphilum sp. | reverse complement strand
CAAACACTTACCTATCTGTTCATAATCCTTGCAACGGTTGTTGGCATACTCTCCCTCCTGCTTTCAGCAAAGCTGGTGAAGGAGCTCTCGCAGGAGGAGCGACAGAAGATGGAGATATGGGCCATGGCTGCGGAGTCGATTTCCATTGAAGAACCTGGTGCGGATATGTCGTTGGTGTTGAGTGTATTGCAGGGGAATAGGTCGATCCCCGTGATACTCCATGATGAGCAGAGCGGGAGGTTGGAGTCTCACAATATCAGGATACCCGACAGTGATACCGTGGCATTTCTCGGTGACAAGATGAAACAGTTTGCCAGCAGGCATGAGCCTTTGAGGCTGGCTGAGTTAGACCAGACTCTCTATTTTGATGACTCCTACACATTGAGGCAGCTTCAGCTCTATCCCTACATACAGCTGTTTGTCATCGCCCTCTTTATCGGACTCGCCTTCTTTGCACTGAACCGTTCCCGGCGTGCCGAACAAAACAGTGTTTGGGTGGGATTGTCGAAGGAGACGGCTCATCAGCTGGGGACTCCCATCTCATCGTTGATGGCATGGACGGAGTACCTGAGGCTGAAAGAGGTTGATGTCGCACTGTTGGGTGAGATAGAGAAGGATACAGTCCGTTTGCAAATGATTGCCGATCGTTTCTCCAAGATAGGCTCAACAGCTGACATGCATTCAGCAGACCTGAGGGAGGTGGTGAGACAGTCGCTCTCATATCTTGAAAAGCGTCTCTCGGATAAGATTGCCTTTTCGTTGTTGTTTCCTACAGAACCGGTACTGGTCCCAATCAATGAGCCGCTTTTTGGATGGGTGATTGAAAATCTCACGAAGAATGCTGCAGATGCCATGAAAGGAGAGGGGACCATCACATACCGGGTGGTAGAAAAAAATAACCGTGTTTTATTCGATGTTGCAGATACCGGCAAGGGTGTTCCACGGTCAAAGCAAAAAGAGATCTTCACCCCAGGTTACACCACCAAAGAGCGGGGGTGGGGACTTGGCCTTACTTTGGTGAAACGGATCGTGGAGGTGAACCACAAAGGTAAAATCTTTGTTTTGAAGTCGGAATGGGACAAAGGCACTACCTTTAGAATCGTGATGAGAAGAAAATAGGGCAATGTATTCTTCTGTACAGGTTGATCAAAAGGTGAACGATCTATTTCAAAAAGATGTTGATCTCAATCGCATCGGCATACTTCTCCAACAAAAAATGAGCATAGGTGGCAGCCTGCTGTAACCCTTCCTCACCCGAATAGGCGTTGATGATCATCAGCAGGTGGGTGGTAGCTGAAGTGATTTTTGTGCGCTCCTCATCACTTGTTGGCGTTCCAATGCCGCCCAGATGGTCGCGATAGACCGGCAACCCTTCGATGTTCAGCAGGCCGCGCCCGATGGCCTCGAACCGTTCATCTGCCTCTCCCACGTCCAGCGTGAGGTCACCTACGATCTTGTCAAGGTCAAATCCACCAATGGAGTACCCGGTTTTCAGTGAGACCAGATTGATCAGATCCACCAGGGTGTTAATCTGGTACAGCTCCTGCCCTTTCAGGATCCGTCTGCAAAGTGCTTCTGCAGACGGGCGGTAGCGGTTGGGGTCTTTCCCAAGTTTCTTGTAACTCTCCCGGGTGGCTTGGATGGCCGGGCGCAGCTTGATCTCCTCCATCTTGCTGAAAGAAGCAAACTGTGCTGAAAAATGATCAATCTCCTTCCATAAATTCTCGTTGTAGGAGTCATTTTTCACCTTGCATGTAATCGCTGCCATCCGGAAATCAGGACAAACCCCATAAATTGCGTCACTGACCTCAATATTAACTTTTCTCATACACTTACTCAATCTGCTTCAATCTCAAAAAGAATTCCAAAGATATAAAATCTCAACCAGAAGAGCGAAAATTCATCATAAAGGGATGAATGTTTGAAAAATAAAAAGATTTCACTTGTGAATTTCTCTCACAATTCCTATATTTGTCTGAATTTTTGTTTTCATATGATTAAAACTATTTATTTTCAATGGTATCATATGGAACTCGCTTTAATCATTTACCGGGGTGATAATGATTATCATGCTCGTTTCATACGATTATTTCATTTGTTCACGTTATGGTGTATGGAACTCGCAAGAATCATGTTCTGTTGTGGAATAATTAGGGAGCTCGTTTCATATGACGGACGAAAATAAGAAGCTGCTGGTCGATCTGGAAGTACGTATCAAACAGGTGATGTTCTTGTGTGATTCGCTGAAAGAGGAAAACGCTGTATTGAAATCAGAGCTTATAACCAGACAGCAACAGATCGATGAAACGGTCACTGATCTGAATCGTCTGAAAACAAAATATGACAGTCTGAAGATTGCGCGGACCATTACCGCTGCTTCAGTCGATGTGGATGGTGCGAAACAACGACTGTCAAAACTGGTGCGAGAAGTTGATAAATGCATAAATTTGTTAAAATAACCTTTGAAAAATTTATGTGATGGGCGACGAATTTTTTTTATTGACATTGGAGATAGCCGACCGGAGGTACCCACTGAAAATCAGGAGATCTGAAGAGCAGGCTTTTCGTGATGCCGCCGCCAGGATAAACAGAAAAATAAACCAATACCGCGTTGCCTATGGAGGAGATAACTCCGGCATGACAACACAGGACTTTGTGGCTATGACAGCCATACAGGCATTGGCTGAGAATTTTTCTCTCGGTGACAAAAATGATACGAAACCCTTTGAAGAGAAGATCGGGTTGTTGATTAACGATCTGGATCACTATCTGAAACATTAACTCATTTTCCTGTTGAATCAGGAATCGACCAACGCACCCTTTCTGTACAGAAAAAAATCTGTCTGAATGAGTGCGTTTTGTATTTTAGAAACAGAGAACAGCGGCTCGCCATCATACTGAGGTAGGTGTGGAGGAGATGACCGAAGGAAAAGATAATTGAGACAAGTCATATATTAAGAGAACAGACCCTCTCTGAACAATTTTGAACGTTGCAGGGAGGTGAATATTAATCATTAACAAACATAAGTATGGAAATAGTAATAGGGATTATCGGACTGGTAATCGGAGCGGTGATCGCCTGGTTCCTGACTGGTAAGGCGGCCAACTCCCGCGCGCAGAAAATTATCAGCGACGCGGAAAAGGATGCCGAAGTAATCAGGAAAAAGATGTTGCTGGAAGCCAGGGAGGAGACCATGGCGATGAAGGCAGAGGCGGAGAAACAGGCCAACGTCAGGGTATCCAAGATACAGCTGACCGAGAACAGGCTCAAACAGCGTGAGATGTCGCTCAACCAGAAGCAGGAGGAGCTGAACAAGAAATCAACCGAGATCGATGAGGTCAAGCAAAATATCAGCACGCAGCAGGAGTTTCTCGAAAAGAAACATGTGGAGATGGAACGGTTGCACCGCCAGTCGGTGGAAAAGTTAGAGACCATTTCCGGTTTATCTGCGGATGAAGCAAAGGAACGACTGGTAGAATCACTAAAGGAGGAGGCTAAAACCGGTGCCCATTCCTATATCAACGATATCATGGAAGAGGCCAAGATGACTGCCAACAAGGAGGCCAAGCGCATCGTGATCCAGTCGATCCAGCGTGTTGCTACAGAGACCTCCATTGAGAACTCAGTCACCGTCTTCCACATCGATTCCGATGAGGTGAAAGGAAGGATTATTGGTCGTGAAGGTCGCAACATACGGGCATTGGAAGCGGCTACCGGAGTGGAGATCGTGGTAGATGATACACCTGAGGCCATTGTGCTCAGTGGTTTTGACCCCGTACGCCGTGAGATCGCCCGTCTCTCACTTCACCAGCTGGTTGCCGATGGACGCATCCATCCCGCCCGCATTGAGGAAGTAGTTTCGAAGGTGAAGAAACAAATTGAGGAGGAGATCATTGAAACCGGTAAGCGAACAGTGATCGACCTGGGTATTCATGGCCTTCATCCGGAGTTGATCCGTATGGTGGGCAAGATGAAGTATCGCTCCTCCTACGGCCAAAACCTGCTGCAACACTCCCGCGAGGTGGCCAACCTGTGTGCCATCATGGCCTCTGAACTGGGCCTCAACCCGAAGAAAGCGAAACGTGCCGGCCTGCTGCACGACATTGGCAAGGTGCCTGATGATGAGCCGGAACTGCCGCACGCAGTACTGGGGATGAAGTTGGCGGAGAAGTACAAGGAGAAACCGGACATCTGCAATGCGATTGGTGCACACCATGATGAGGTAGAGATGAGTACATTGCTGGCACCCATCGTGCAGGTATGCGATGCCATCTCGGGAGCACGTCCCGGTGCCCGCCGTGAGATAGTGGAGGCCTATATCAAGCGACTGAACGACTTGGAGAACATGGCGCTCTCCTATCCTGGTGTGGTGAAGACCTATGCTATCCAGGCCGGTCGTGAGCTACGTGTAATTGTCGATGCCGAAAAGGCCAACGACGAGCGCGCTAGCCAGCTTAGCTTCGATATCTCGCAGAAAATCGAACGCGACATGCAGTATCCTGGTCAGGTGAAGGTCACCGT
>CAZBFS010000065.1:0-4063 GCA_964491215.1 uncultured Proteiniphilum sp. | reverse complement strand
GTGTAATTGTGGGTGCAGACAAGATCGACGACCAGGATACTGAAAAGCTGTCGGATGAAATCGCACGCAAGATCCAGACCGAGATGACCTATCCGGGTCAGGTGAAGATCACAGTGATCCGTGAAACGAGAGCAGTAAGCTACGCTAAGTAAGCGTCTTGCAGGTAATTGTAAACCAATAAAGAAGGGGTCTGAGGACCCCTTCTTTGGTTGATAAACACTTCCTTAATCTGCTTTTTGGGGTGTTTTTCGTTTTCCTTTATCCACCAACATCTCCTCGTTGCTCCCGATCACTGTTTTCAGTTCCGACTGAAGCTGCTTGATCTCCATCTCCTGGTTGTGGATGGTGGTGAGCAGAGCATTCAGTTCTTCGTTGTCGACCGTGTCGGGATACTGTGCCCTCACCCGGGTGATGAAATCGCTCAGGACATTCATGTAGTTGTTAAAAGCATCATATGGAGACATATAGGGACTAAACTGGCTCTTCCCTGTACCGAAATGCTTGGTCGACATGTAGTAGAAGTGGTCACTCGACTGAAGGTAGATCCAATCCTGTTTGAGGCGACGGTCGGTACAGAGTCGCACCCTTTCACCAACTTCATAAAGCGACTTGAGGGCACTCTGTTGCAGTTTGTTGCCCAGCCAGGCACTCACATCCCGTTCTTCGTCCGACCATGAGATGGTGTTTGGCGTGAGCATGGTGCCGATGGCGCCATGGCTGTCGAGCGCTTCGCCAGGCGTGGTGAAGCCGATGCCTTTCTCCATTGCAAAGCGGGGTAGTGCCTTGAAGAACTCGAAGATACCGGTGTGTGCCGGCTGCAGGTTCCCCAGTGTCTCATAGTTCATGAAGAGGTTGATCAACTCCTCCTCAGGCGGGGTAGCTTCTATCCAGGAAATAAACTTCTCGGCTGTAAGCGGGTACTCATTCCAGCTATAGTTGGAGAAGCGATAGGTGATGTCGTCACTGAAACGGCAGTTCTTGAGCAACAGCTTCATTTCAGGACGAGTGGCTGCCTGATAGACATAGTTAGGGCTCTTCCATCCCAGCACATGTTTTGCACCTTCAGTGATCATCCTGGTATATCCCATATCGCTGACCATTTCGGCAATTTCATCGGAATAAATCAGTTCGGTGTTACGCACCACCGTGGGCTTCATGCCAAAGAGCATCTCAATGCGTTCGGCATGCTGCTGTACCTGGTTGCGGAACTCCTCCGGGTCATACAGGCTGGCCAGCGAGTGAGCATAGGTCTCGGTCAGAAATTCTACATGACCGGTTTTAGCCAGATCACGAAAACCGTCGATCACCTCGGGAGCGAAGATCTCCAGTTGCTCCAGGGCAACACCGGAGATAGAAAAGGCAACCTTGAACTTCCCCTTGTACTGGTTCACCAGATCAAGCAGCATTCGGTTTGCAGGCATATAGGAGCGGGCGGCAATCTGTTGCAGGATATCCTCATTTGCATAGTCATCGAAATAGTAGGGATCTCTGCCGATGTTGAAAAAGCGATATCTCTTCAACCGGAATGGCTGGTGGATCTGGAAGTAAAAGCAAATATTCTTCATATGTTTCAGTTTTTGATTTTCTACATAAGGCTTTCGTAGATCCGGCGAATCTTCAAACCGGCATCTTCCCACTTGATGTTGTCCACCTCAATCTTGCCTTCCTTCTTGAGATGCTCCGCCATGGCCGGGTAGGTGCAGATGGAGTAGATGGCGTCGGCCATCGCGTCCACATCCCAGTAGTCAGTCTTGATCACGTTGTGCAGGATCTCAGAGCAACCGGACTGGTAAGAGATGATACTGGGTACGCCACACTGCATCGCCTCGAGGGGTGAGATGCCGAAAGGTTCCGACACCGAGGGCATCACGTAAACATCACTCGACTTGAGCATCTCATACACCTGCTTACCACGCAGGAAACCGGTGAAATGAAACCTGTGGGCAATCCCCCTGTCAGCAACCAGCCGGATCATCTGATCCATCATATCTCCGCTACCGGCCATCACGAAACGAATGTGGTCGGTTTTGCGGATCACCTGGGTGGCTGCATCCACGAAAAACTCAGGACCCTTCTGCATGGTGATCCTGCCCAGAAAGGTCACCACCTTCTCCGTAACACCCGATTGGCGTTCAATAGCTTCTATCTCGGAACTGAGGGGGTCTACGGCGTTGTGCACTGTGGTCACCTTCCAGTAGGGCTGGTGGTAGTTCTCAATAACAGTCTTGCGGGTCAGCTCGCTGACGCAGATGATATGGTCACAGTTGTCCATGCCATCCTTTTCGATGTTGTAAACAACAGGGTTGGGCTTGCCACGGCTCCGGTCAAATTCGGTGGCATGCACATGAATCACCAGTGGCTTACCGGTTACACTCTTGGAGTGAAGACCGGCCGGATAGGTGAGCCAGTCGTGGGCATGTATGACATCGAAGGTATAGGAACGGGCGATCACCCCGGCTACAATAGAGTAGTTGTTGGTCTCTTCGAGGATGTTGTTAGGATATCGGCCCGAGAATTCCAGACATCCAAGGTCGTTGTGGCGCATGTAGCTGAAGTCTGCATAGATATGATCCCGCAGGTGGTAATATTGCTTCGGGTCCATGAATTTCTCCAGGCGGGCTTGTGCCATCTCCCAGCTGACGTCGCGCCAAACGATGGGGGTGTTGTTAGCACCTATGATCTTCAGGAAGCTCTGGTCTTCATCACCCCACGGCTTGGGAATGACGAATGTGATCTCCATATCCTCCTGCTGTGCCATCCCCCTGGTGAGCCCGTAGCTGGCTGTCCCCAGACCTCCCAATATATGTGGCGGGAACTCCCATCCAAACATTAATGCCTTCATGTATACAATTTTTGATGATTGCTGACCTTGTTGCGGAGTTCAGCCAATTCTTATTGTTTACTGGTAACTGTTGATAATTTTTTGTGCCCTGAGCAGCTCTCCAACACTCATGGCGAAGGAATACCCACCATGTGCGATGAAGGGCGGACTGGAATCATAAAACTCTGAGATGCTGCCGATGCAATCATTCTGCATCTCTCCTTCCATCTCTACCATTATCCGGTCAGCCAGCGACAAGCCACCCCTGTGAAACAGCTTCAGATAAGCTTCGATGTAATGCCCCAGCAACCAGGGGAATGCCATCCCGTTGAAATAGGCTGCTTTCTTCTCTTTCTCACTTCCCCTGTAGTGCGGATGAAAAAGGGCACTCTTGGGTGTGAGGGACCGGATGCCGCAGGAGGTTAACAATTCTTTGGTGACGAAGTCTATTACCGATTTCTTCTGGCATCTTTCAAGGGGCGAAAAGTGAAGGGAGACGGCAAGCAGCATGTTAGGGCGCACTTCGGGATCCTTGTGACTACCATCAATGTAATCATAGAGATAACCGGCATCATTGAGGAACAGCTCCTTGAAAGAGTTGCCGGCCAGTAGTGCTTTCTCTTCTAACATAGTAGCTTCATCATCCCTGCCGGCATCACGAGCCACCTCTTCGGCGAACTTCAGAGCGTTGTACCATAGAGCATTGAATTCCACCAGATATCCTGAGCGGGGGACGACAGGCTTGCCATCAAGCAGGGCATTCATCCAACTGACCGCTACATCGCGTCCGTAGGTGGTAAGCAGTCCCTCATCCTCCTGATAGGCCAGGTTCGGATGTCTACCTGCTACCAGATAGTCAATGATCTCGAAGAGAAATGGTGCATACAGTTCTTTAAAACGCTTTTTTTGCTCGCTGTAGTATTGTTGAAGCGCCCATACAACCCATAACAGCACATCGGGATCATCCATTTGCTTGAGGAAGCTCTTGGTAGGCTTGTCGTCCATGAAATTCCTCAGGTGGGGGATGGCACTGTCCATGATCTTCTCGAAGTCATCCACTTTGTCCACTGCCAGGGTGCAGCCGGGAAGAGCGATGAACTGATCGCGGGCCCTCACCTTGAACCAGGGATATCCTGCCAGCAGGTAATATTCATCTTTCCCGGGGATATAGTAAAACTGGTGACTTGAATTTTTCAGACAGTTGTAGAAGCTTGATCGGGGTGTCCGTTTATTGATTTCAAA
>CAZBFS010000064.1:0-8612 GCA_964491215.1 uncultured Proteiniphilum sp. | reverse complement strand
TATCACCGTGTACGTAGTTGGTGGTGCCATCGAGCGGATCGATGATCCAGCTGTATTCACGTTGCTCATAGATTACTGTTTCTTCCTCTGTTAGAAAAGCGGCTTCGGGCAAGATACGACTGAGTCCATCCACCAGCATTCTTTCCGCTTCCTTGTCGATGTAGGTGACATAGTTACGGGTGCCTTTGAGCTCGATCTCCTCTCTTTGGAGTGATCGCTGTTCAGCGGTTAGATATGCACCTGTGGAGCGTGCCAGTTGTATCACTTCGTTGGTTATATTCTGCGGTTTCATTCTGTTTCCTCTCTTTTAATTGATCACTTAGGTTCTCTGTGAGGTTATTTGTCGGGGTACATCGATTCCCACCACCGGGCATCATCCTTCAGCCATTTGGCAAACCAGGCATAGATGGTATGGTTCCAGCCGATCCGCTTTTGATAATCATAAATGGCGTGGTTCTCACCCTCCACCTGAATAAATTCCACCGGTTTGTTCAGCAACTTAAGGGCTGTATACATCTGTATGCTTTCACCTATAGGCACGTTGGTGTCGGCGGTGCCGTGCAACAGCAGCAGTGGTGTGTTGATCCTGTCGGCAAGAAAGAGTGGGCTCTGTTCAACGTATAGCTGTGGGTTGTTCCAAGGGTAGCTGTCGGCACTGGCACCCGCACTGTATGAGTAACCCCAGTAGCCTTCACCCCAGTAGCTGGTGATGTTGCTGATGCCGGCATGCGATACCGAGGCGGTGAAGAGGTCGGTTTGGGTGATCAGGTACTGTGTCATGAATCCGCCGTAAGATGCCCCGATGTTCCCTATCTTCGTCCCGTCAACGAAAGGATGAGCATCTACAAATGCTTTCACACCTTCAATAATTTCTTCGGCTGTCTGCTCTCCCCATGCATTCACATGACGTGCCGAGAACTCCTGCCCGTAACCGGTGGTGCCGCTGGGTTGCAGCGTGTAAACCACGTAGTCCTGTGCCGCGTAGACATGGAGTGGGTAGGTGCTTTCAAAAACGCGGCTGGTGGGGCTGGTGCCGCCGTAGTAGTAGACGATCAGCGGGTATTTCCTGTTCGGGTCAAAACGCGGTGGCAGGTAGTAACGGCCTTCAATCTGATCACCAAAAGAGCTGGTGAAGTTCCACTCCTTCACCTCTCCCAGTTGTAGCTCGTTGAGCCGCTCGGCGTAGGGGTCAGAGATGAGCGTCGACTCCAGGGTCTTGAGGTTGAGCAGGTAGCTTCGTGTGGAGTTGGAGTGGCTAACACCGGTATAAGTGGCCCAGGGACCTTTCCTGGCAATGCGGAAGGAACGGATTACATCCTCCTTGAGGGGCAATTTTTCAAATTTGCCCTTTTTTGTGGAATAGCGGTATATGTTTACCCTGTCACCCTCTTCGGCGCGCAGATAGATGTGGTTGTCACCCGCATACCATTCTTGTGAGCTGATGGAGGGATCGAATGCTTTGGTGATCGGAACCACATCCTTTGTTCCAAGGTCCATGATGAACGACTGGGTATCGTAGCTGTTGGCGATCTGTCCCGTTTTGATGTTAAGGCCGATGCCGTTGAATGCCTCGGGTGCACCATGAATCAACAGTTGCCGGCCATCGGGAGAAAACTGTGCCGAGTAGAGATAACGTTGATTTTTCCATATGGTATCAAGCTCCATGGTGATCAGATTCAGCCGGTAGAGGGTACCGGTGCGAAAGGGACGCTGGGAGAGATCTTCATCGGACACCGAAAAAAGAAGGTGTTGCATGTCGTCGGTCACATCGTTGAGTGATGCGGATTGTCTGCCAAAGGTGAGTTGCTGCGTGAGTCCCGTCTCCAGGAAGTAACGATAAAGGTAAGACCTGTCACGGTAATTTGACTGACGGTCGTCGATGCCGATCAGTCTTTTCAGCCCGCCCGGATTGCTGAGAGTGAGGGTCTCTTTCGATGAGTAGAAGAGTGATTGTTCGTCAGGTGCAAAAAAGAAGTTCTCTTTTGGCAGTTTCTCAGCCATGATCACTGTCTCAGAGGAAAGCGGATCATAGGAGTAAAGGGTTCTGCCTTCCTCATTGTCACCGGTATAATAGAGCAAATCTGATTTGGGCATCCAGCCCAGCTGTGGACGGCTGATGGGTTCTGAAAAGATGATACGACCCTTTTGTGTATCATGAATCTCAGTAAGGGAGCGGTTTTCACCTCCCGGCAGTGTCTCACGCAGCGACAACATCACAAAACGCCCGCTGGGAGAGATGGAAGAGCCGCTCACCCTTTTCCCCTCGAGTATATCTTTGATGTCGATCCGTCTCCGCTTCTCCTGGTTAAAGGTATAGACCAGCAGTGAGTCAGTATCTTCAGGTCTGACTTCGATCTTCAACATCGCATCGTTATGATCATCTGATGATGAAAGTAATTTGATTACCACACGGCTGTTGTTGATAAATCCATTCAGCACTGCATCCACCGACCCTGCAAGGTGTAAACTGTCGTCAGCAGCATTCTTGGTTGCCCTTTTTACGTTGTCGATCCAGAGCTCCAGCGGATTGGGTGAGGTGACAGTAACCTTTCCTTTTCCATAACGATCTGCCGACAGAAAGAATGAGACAAGGTGAATTGCATCACCCACTTTCGGTTTCGACAACCGAAAGAAACCGGTTGTGTCTGGTATCATCTTGCCGGTGAATTTTTCCGGTGCGGGAAAATTGATGGAGGAAGAGAGCAGCAGCTCTTTCGAAAAGGCTTTGTCGCTGAGGTTGACACTGTCTAAAAGAATCGGGGACTGGATCGTGATTGGATTGAAAGTGGTGACCTCGGTGGGACTGAATTTCGTTTGTGCCATGATGCTTCCGCTGAAAAAAAGCAAGATCGCAAGGCATTTATACATCTGTTTATTCATATTTTTTGCAAAAAGTTGTTAGCTATAAGCTTTCAATGCTTGTCCATACAAATTGGTTGTTGAACAAACCGGTCAGGTCAGGAATCTCTTCAAAAAAACCATATACCGATGATCCTGAGCCACTCATGGAGGCATAGGAAGCTCCTCTTTCGTAAAGCTGCTGTTTGACCCGCCAAATTTCGGGATATTTTTTGAAAACAGGTGCTTCGAAATCATTTTTCATCCGCTCCCTCCAAGCAGATACCGGAAGCTTGATGATCTCCCTGAGTGACTCTTCGGGCTGATGAGGGGTGATCATCGCATAGGCCTCAGCAGTGGAAACCCGGATATCCGGTTTCACAACCACCAAGGTCAGGTGGCTCAGATCAAGCTCTACCGGCTCCAGTATATCGCCGATACCGGTGGCCAGCGCGGGACGGTTACGGATGAAAAAGGCACAGTCCGCTCCCAGACAGGCGGCACGTGTCGTCAGCTCTGCCTCACTGTAACCCAGTGAGAATGTGTTGTTAAGCAGTCGTAACATGATAGCTGCATCGGACGAGCCACCACCCAGACCGGAACCAAACGGAATCTTTTTCAATAGATGGATCTCAATAGGAGGAATCCGCTTCTCCGAGGCGATCAGCTTCCATGCCTTGACTACAAGGTTGTCATCATCATTGCCTTGCAGTCTTATACCTGTCTGATAAAGCCGGTATCTCTTACCATCTTCCGGTGCCCTGTCGTCAGTTAAAGGGATGATCTCAAGAGCATCTTTCAGGCCAACCGGATAGAAGATTGTTTCCAGATTGTGGTACCCGTCTTCCCTGCGGGCCGCGACATGCAATCCCAGGTTGATCTTGGCATTTGGAAATAGAATCATAGACAGTTATTTTGCACAAAGATATAGAATTTTCAGTAAGTGAAGTAAATCTGAGTGCTCAACTGAGAGGAAATGGTCTGAAAGATTCGCAGCTCTTCCATGTCAGATAGGTTACAATTCAAAGGCAGCCCGCACGCCGATCTCTTCAAATCGGGTCTTATGAAAGGAGGCAAAAAGTCCTGCATTGAAAAAACGGTTGCCAATGCCGTAGCCAAATTCACTGTATGACTTGATCTGAGGTGTGTGAAGCTGACTAAGATAGAGTCGTTCCTTGTCGGCAAAGTCGGAGATGAAAGGGATGTTTTTAAGGATCAGAAAAGGCGATTCCAGCATGATGTGTCCCTGCAGGTAGGAGTCGGATGCATTGTAGAGATTCCTGCTCAGCAGGTTGAAGTTACCTCCCAGTCCGTCATCCCAGTTTTCGGGAAAATTGTTCTTGGAAAAATAGACAAAATCGGCAAAGTATTCTGTTTCCTGGTTGATGAACTTACCGGCACCAATATGATACTGGAATGAATACATCAGTCCGAAATCGATCTTCTGGCTGATGTCCAGCTCGATGCGGTTGTACTGGGAGGTGCTGCCAAACAGATCCAGCAGACTTCGTGAGAACTCAACCTTAAATGTAGGGAAGTCTGATCGGGCATAGATCTTTTGCCTGCCTTCGAAACGGTAATATTGTTCCGGTGTCCAACTGACCCGTATAAAGGGTGCAAACGACCTTTTTGTGCCAAACATCTGTTCAATTTGATCTCCTTCAACTTGCAACGAACGAAGCATCATTACATTATTTTTGCTGTTGCGGATATGATAGTCAAAACCGGTTTGTAACAGCAGACCATTGGTGGCTTCGAAGGTATTGAACAGCTTGAAGTAGTAATCTTTGTAGTATTTAAGTGAAACATCATCGAAGGTAATTCCCTGATTCTTCAGGCGGTCTCTGACCTGATCGACAAAGAGTGAACTGTAAGTGGGGTTGCCGATACCCGTGGAGAAGGTGGCACTCCCCAGCTTCAGCGGCTCATAGTTGAAGGTGGTGGTGAAATCGGTGAAAAACTCCTTCCTGTTGAACATGTAACCTGCGAACGCGTTGACCTTGATGTTGCGGCTACGCTTCAGGTCTGCCATGAAGGAGAACTTCTGTCGGTAGGTGATCCCGTCGCGGGAGCTGTAGCCCAGCATCAGCGGGTTGAGCAAGCCGGAGTACCCAAAACGGGTCGATTTGTATCGGTAACTCGAGTTGACCACCATTCGTTGAGCCATCTGCTGCGCCATGCGGTTGTTGCCCAGTGAGTCGTCTGTCTTTTTTTGACTTTCACGGATGCTTTGCTGCTGACGGTAACGTTCAATCACATCAATCTCCCTGGCTTGCAGGGGTATGGGCCTTATTTTCTCCCAGAAAAGGGAATCGCTACGCAACGGTACCGAGTCGAGACGTACCTTGTAGGAGTTGCTGATATTGAGTGATCGCTTCGGTTGCAGAAACTGGCGCAACGCTATTTCCTTGTATGTGATCCTGGCGAGATGCCTGCCGGCCAGCACATTTCCCAGATAGGCAGCTGTCTGGTAAATGGTGACGCTCACCGGCAGGTAGTTGGTTACCCACTCATCACCCATGGTCATCTCGAATGAGAAATTGGAAAAGATATCCAGTCCCTCTCCCCGGAAAAAAATCACCCGCCAGGTCCCCTTCTCAACGATAAAGGAGCCTTTTAACAGTTTCGGGTTCTCATATATGGGAGTAAAATGAATGTTGTAATACTCCTTGTTGTTGGCAGTGAAGGTCTGATATAGGGTGTAGCGGTAATACTTTGCGGTGCTGAACCGGATGGGCATGAAGAAGCTTTCGTCGTTGGTTGTCTCACCATAGATGTTGATGTTGAGCAATTCAAAGGGAATCAGGTCAATATCCTTTTTTTTGGTCAGCGTGCCGGTTACATGTCGTATATCCTGAACATATACGTTCGGGTATTCGAAGTGCAAATCACTAATGGTCTCGATCACAGCATCATCATTATGCGGATCGTGCAGCACAAAATCAGGTATCAGGTGGGTGTATTTGTATAGAAAGTTCTTCTGTATTGTTTCCACATATGAACGCACGTATACTTCTGCTGTGTAGTTTTCTACCAGCTCGTTGTATTTCTCGGCAGCACTCATTGCCCTGTTCAGAATCGTATCTGTCGGCAGACCGGATCTGAATGCGAAGCAGTTTACAGTAGCAATGAACGTGAACAATATTACTATGAGGACAGTTCTCTTCATTCAGATTGCAAACTTACATTTTTTTTTTACGCATAGGAAATAAACCCCAACAGAGTCCGAAATTTAACAATATTATGTGTGAATTGTAAAACATCGAAATGGATAGTTAGTAAAAAAATATACTTAATTTAGAACATTCGGTTAAAAAAAACTGTATATTTGTGTTTTAGAACATAGTTCTATAACACCGGAGCTTGTGAAGATTAAAGAAATGATGGATATATCCTCCACATTATCTGATATATGGAGAATGTTGACCGTGACTGAACGTGATCAGTTGCGCAGCAACGCTCGTATTGTTCATTTTAAAAAAAATGAACTGATCTACCTGGAAGAGGAAAACCCGAAAGATCTGATGATACTCTTCAAAGGGAAGGTGAAGATCTTTAAAAGCGGGGTGGGGGGAAGGAGCCAGATCATTCGTATCATCCGCCCCATACAATATTTCGGCTATCGGGCTTATTTCGCACGTGAGTCCTTTGTTACGGCAGCATCAGCTTTCGAGGCTTGTACAGTTTGCATGATCCCGATGGAGCTGATAGAGCAGTTTCTGCGCAACAATGGTGAGCTGGCACTCTTTTTTATCCAGATGTTGTCGGTTGACCTGGGTATCGCTGATCAGCGAGTGGTTAATTTAACCCAAAAGCATGTACGGGGTAGGCTGGCAGAGTCACTGCTTTTTCTCAAGGAAACTTATGGTATCGAAGAAGATGGTGCCACCATCAATATCTATCTGGCAAGAGAGGATCTGGCCAATCTCTCCAATATGACCACCTCCAATGCGATTCGCACCCTCTCCAACTTCGTGAATGAACGCATCATCACCATCGACGGCAGGAAGATCAAGATCATTGATGAGGAGAGACTGCACAAGATCAGCCGCATTGGTTGATCTGCTTATTTTTCTTAAAGTTTATCCGGTTCTCTTCCATATTGGTGACAAGTTGCTACCTTTGTGACCCCAATTGACTATGAAAAAATGATTCAAAAAATAGCCCGATCGATCATCACCTCCTACTATAAACCGGTAGAAGCATTTGTGCATGATCCCCACGGCACACAACAGCGTACGCTCAAATATTTGTTGGAACATGGTTGTCGTACCTACTACGGGAAGAACCATCATTTTGCCCAGGTCACCAATGAAGACTCATTTCGCAAATTGGTTCCAGTCGCTACCTATGAGGACCTGCGTCCCTATCTCGACCGCATCATTGTGGAGAAACAAAAAGATGTTTTGTGGGACACACCGGTGAAATGGTTTGCCATGTCGTCCGGTACCACTGAGGATAAAAGCAAATACATCCCGGTCACCCACGAGTCGTTAAAGAAGGGCAATTACCGTGCAGGATATCACATGTTGGGCATCTACGCACATCATCACCCGGACACTTCCTTTATTCTTGGTAAAACGCTGGTGCTGGGTGGCAGTCAACAAGTAAACCGTATCGGTGATGGCATCTATACAGGTGATATCTCAGCCATCCTGATGAAGAACCTCCCGGAATTAGTCAAACGGCGGAGAACACCTGAAAAGATTGCATTACTACCAGATTGGGACGAGAAACTGCAGAAACTGACCGATTATGCCATGGGGGCAGATATCCGTTCATTCGTGGGTGTACCCTCCTGGATGCTGGTGCTGTTGAAAAAGATCGTAGCCGACAGTGGCCGTTCCATTCCTGAGATATGGCCAAACCTGGAGGTTTTTTTTCATGGAGGGGTAAGCTTCATCCCTTTCCGGGAACAGTTTGAAAAACTAATTCCCACAGAGCGGATGCGCTATTGGGAGACATACAATGCATCAGAAGGTTTCTTTGGTGTGCAATATGCACCAGGTTCGAATGATATGTTGTTGTTGCTCGACAACGAGGTCTATTATGAGTTCATCCCCACAGGTGAATGGGATCGGGAAGATCCGGAGACAGTACCGTTGAGTGGTGTGGAAATAGGGAAGCAATATGCAATGGTGATCTCCACTAGCGGCGGTTTGTGGCGATATAAAATAGGTGACACCATTGAGTTTACATCCACTGATCCCTATCTATTTAAACTGACGGGACGTACCAAACAGTTCATCAATGCTTTTGGAGAGGAATTGATCGTCGATAACGCCGACAGGGCACTCGATGAAGCGTGTCGTCATACCGGTGCCAAGATCAACGAGTACACTGTTGCTCCAATCTTTTTTGGTGACAGAAACGTGGGTGCACATCAGTGGCTGATTGAGTTTGAGACACCACCAGCCGACCTGCAACTGTTCACAGAAGAGCTGGATGAGAACCTCAAGAGACTCAACTCCGACTATGAGGCAAAGCGAACCTATAACCTCTCACTCAATCCTCCGGAGGTAAAAGAGATGGAAAAAGGATTGTTCTACGAATGGATGAAGGAAAGAGAGAAAGTGGGGGGACAGAACAAAGTGCCGAAGCTTGCTAACGACCGAAGGTATGTGGATAGTATTCTCCTTTTCACTGCTTCGAAATCCTAAAATTGAATAAAATAGCGCTTCCCTTTTCGGTAAACAAGAAAGAATGCGTAAATTTGCACGCTAAACCCGACTTGAAACAAGATGAGAATAAAACCATTCTATTTTTTGCTGATC
>CAZBFS010000063.1:0-8703 GCA_964491215.1 uncultured Proteiniphilum sp. | reverse complement strand
CCGACTTCAGCTCGAGGTGTGTCCAGTGATACAATGGGTTTCGCATGGTGTAAGGCACCGTTTCCGCCCACTTCTCAAATTTCTCCCAGTCGCTGGTATCCTTTCCGGTACAGTATTTTTCATCCACACCGTTGGTGCGCATGGCACGCCACTTGTAATGATCGCCCTCGAGCCAGATCTGACCGAGGTTGTCGAACCGGTGATCTTCTGCGATATAGGCTGGGTTTAAATGACAATGATAATCAATGATAGGCTGTTTCGCAGCATGCTCATGATAGAGCTGTCGCGCAGCATCACTTTGTAATAAAAAATCTTCGTGAATAAATGGTTTCATATCATCTGCTTTATTTGAATAATATCTCATTTCCCGAAATGGGGGTGTTTTTTTAGACGAACCTCTTTGGGATAGGAAAGAATACCCGAATCTCAAAGATAGCAATTTTTAATTTAACTTTTTCACCCCGATTCATTTTCTTGACTTGCCGAAATCGGAAAAGTATTTATTTTCCTGTATTCAGTTGGCGTCGACCGGTATTTATTCTTGAAACATCTGGAGAAGTACTTGGCATCATTCATCCCCACCATATAGGAGATCTCCTTGATGGTGTAATCTTCCTCTACCAGTAACTCTGCAGCATGTTGCATCAACACGTCGCGTACATACTCCACCGGTGCCAGACCGGTGAGGCCTTTCAGCTTTTTGAAAAAAACGGAACGGCTCATTCCCATTTCCACCGCCAGGTCTTCAATCACATAATCATTGTTTCCCAGGTGCTCCTCAATAAACCTGTTGATCGATTGTATAAATGTCAGGTCCTTGTCGTTGACAGCTGTTACGTTGTTGCTATCTTCCCCGGTTCTCTTTCCAGGTGAGTGATAAACCCTGTTACGGTAAAAATCCTGCAATTCATTCCTCCTTTGCAACAGGCTCTTCACCCTCGCCTTGAAGAAAGTGACGCTGAAAGGTTTGGAAATGTACTCATCGGCCCCCTGTTCAAATCCCTCCAGCTTACTTTCAAGTGTTGTTTTGGCCGTAAGCAACAAGAAAAGGATGTGACTGGTCTGCACATTCTTGCGGACATTCTCAAGCAGCTGCATGCCGTCAGCCTCAGGCATCATGATATCACTCACAATGAAATCGGGCATCAACTCCTGTGCTTTTTCGAATCCCTCCACGCCGTTTGAAGCTTCATGCACTTCGTACTCCTCCTCCAGAATAGAGCGGATAAACTGACGCAGATCCTCATCATCTTCCACAACCAACACCAGGGGATGCTCATTCAAACGGGTGTACTCTTCACACGGAGCCATCGTGTCGTTTTGCTCCTCTTCCGGCTCTGTCACTGTCCCACTTACGGTTGATTCATCGATGGTCACTTCAGAACCGAGATGTGCAATCCCCTTCTTGAAGAAGAGGGTGAAGCAGCTACCCTGATTCACTTCGCTCTCAACGGCAATACGCGCCATATGCTTGTCGGCCAACTCTTTCACGATGGAGAGACCGATGCCGGTACTGGGCTTGCTCTTATCTTCGTTGAACGACTCAAAACGCCTGAACAAACGCGCCTGCTTCTCTTTTGAGATGCCTGATCCGGTATCCCTGATCTCAACAGCCAGCTCGTTGTTTTGGTTGTAGAGGGTGACGGTGATTGACCGGCCCGTGGGGGTATACTTGAAAGCATTTGAAAGGAGGTTCAGGATGATCTTCTCAAGCGCCTCACCATCAGCCCAGATAAACGCATCGCCCGCTCGATTCACGAACCGGTAGTCAATCTTCCTGATCTCCGCATTTTTGACATATCCCTCAAAGAGGTTCTCAATAAAAGGTGCTGCTTCAATCTTGTGCACGGTGAGCGGCAACTGCGACATCTTCTGGAAATCGAGGATCTGGTTGACCATGTTCAGCAACCGGTTGGTATTCTTGGAGACCAGCTTAAGCTGATTTTTCACAATTGGGGGGGTGCTCTTGCTGGTAAGGAGGTTCTCTATGGGCGAAACAATCATGGTGAGCGGCGTACGTATCTCGTGTGAAATGTTGGTAAAGAACCGTGTCTTGATCTCCGATTCCCGTTTCTCAAGGATGATCTTGTTGCGCATCCTGTAAAAGGTATAGAGTATCTTATAGGTGATATAGAGAATCAGCAACAGCAAGAGCACATAGATTGAAATAGCCCATCCGGTTGCCCAGAAAGGAGGCAGCACTTCGATGGCCAGCAACCTTTCATTCTCGGCCCACACGCCGTCGCTGTTGGTCGATTTCACACGGAACAGATACTTTCCGGGGGAGAGATTGGTGTAGTTGGCTATCCTTTGATTGCCGGAAAAGATCCACTCCTTATCGAACCCATCCAACTTATAGGCATAAAAGATGTTCTCAGGATCGATGTAATCGAGGGCGGCAAACTCGATGCTGAAAAAATTCTGGTTGTGTTTTAGTTGCATTCTTTCGGTGAGATGAATCTCCCTTTGCAGCAGACCATCGGGTGTGATGGGTACCGTGCGGTTAAAGAGCCTGAACTGCACCAATGCCAGGTAGGGGTTATAGGTATTATTTTTCACCTTGTCGGGATCAAAAGTGAAAAAACCTCCTGAATAACCGAACAGGAGTCTTCCATCATGTAGTCGACAGCTCCCGTTTTCGGAGAAGCTCTGCCGTTTCATCAGTCGGTTGATCTCGCTGAAAGTCTCAAAAGCCTGATCCCGGCGATTGAATTTGGTCAGATTTCCTTCACTGGATATCCATATATTTCCATTGTTATCTTCCTCTATTGAAAGAATGATATTCGTGGGTAATCCATGAGAGGTGTTATAGTTTTCAAATGAGTATGGAAAGCCATTTTGATCGGTCTCCTTGATCATACTGATCCCACCACCAAAAGTACCGATAAAGGTCTCACCATTTCCGGTGGTAATGATGTCGATGATGTCGTTAGCCCCAATTGAGCCCGGATCTGTATTATTTCTGGTGTAGATCTTAAAGTCGATATCCTGATGTGTTGTAAAATCGGGGTTGAACATCATGAACCCGAGCGTTGTCCCTACACAAATATTCCCATACTTGTCACTTGTGATGACCCTCACCCTGTCGGCCTGACTCTGTGGATAACCGATCAGCTCGTTCCGGGAATGAATGATCTCTTCGTTGTTTTCACCTTGTCGGATCAAATTGACCCCTCCCCCAAAGGTAGCGATCCAGATATTCCCGTTTTTATCCTCAAATATTGAGTAAACGTTGTCATCGCTTAAGGAGTAAAGGTTATTGGGGTCATGTCTGATATGCAAGATATTAAAATTGTTCTCTCCGCTATCACGTGTCAACTTGTATACACCTTCACCTTTTGTTCCGATCCATATATTTTTTTTTGAGTCCTCGGTGATACAATATGCAATCCCTTTTATCGGGGTACCCTCCCCGATTCCTCCCCGATCATTTAAAATACCAATCTCTACCATCTCACTGTTATAGAGATGGATTTTCCCCTCTTTAGTCCCTGTCCAGATATTGTGAAACGAATCTTCAAATATTGGCCGCACCTCATTGCTGATGGTTGAATGCAAATTGCCAGAAGGTTTGATTGAAAAAAAAGTGGAATCATCGTAAAAAAGAACCTTCTCCAGACCATGTGTACGGGTACACATCCATAGATTGCCCTGCCTGTCTGAATAGGCTGAGTGCATCATGTTTGAAAACATCCATGTAGAGGAAGTGGGGTCATTGTAAAAGGGAATCAGCGTGTCATTCAATTTGTCATAGACGGAGAATCCTCCACCCCTCGGGTGCACCCACAAGCGGTTTTCTCTGTCTTCAAATATAAAAAAATTGGGTAGATAGACGCTCGACTCGGTGCTCTCCACAAAGGTTGTGAAATGTACATATTTTTTTGTAAAGGGATTGAATTTTGAAACCCCCAGCAGATCTGTTTCCAGCCATAAGTTCTTTGAACGATCCACATATCCGGTGATGATTCGGTTGAATTGTATTTCGGGTGATGTATGCCTGTTGTAAAGCTCCATTTTCCCGTCGAGGGTGTTATAAATGATGAATCCGCCCATATCTGACAGGAGCACAATTTTATCAGGAGAGATTTCAAAGAGCGCTATGATATCGGACGATATGCCTGTTGAGAGCTGTTTGAATGAGTCATCCCTCATGTTGTACCTCCATACCACCCCGTCATGTGAGCCAAACCATATCTCATGCTCCAGTTCAATGGCACTGTAAAAAGGGATAGCACTCTTTCGATTGCTTTCAGATAAGGGGTGAAAGTAAAAGAGCGGATCACTCCCATCAGACGGCACCTTTGTCAAACCACGGTTGGTCAACAACCATGTATTTCGTTCACTGTCTTCATGAATGGTATAAACGTGGTCACCTGATAGATTTTGAGACCTTCTGTTGAATACAACAGCATTGAAAAGAGAATCGACAACAGAGATGCATCCGTGTCTTTCAGATAGAATCCAAACAGCACCGTCTTCCAGGGGGATAATTTGATTGGCATAAAACATCCTATCCTGGTATGCCTCTATGGAGCTTGTCCCTATAAATGTGGCAGTCTCAACGTCAAACATGAAAGCCTGATTGTCGTAGGTAAGGGTCCAGATATTGTTGTACTTGTCTTCAAATATTCTGTCAATTCTGCTGGTTCTCGATTCAATCGTGTTAACGGATGGCAGATGATAGGTAGTAAAGGTGTAACCGTCGAATTTTGATAATCCATCCCAGGTACTGAACCACATAAAACCCTTTTGGTCCTGATGAATATCGGTGATGGTATGTTGCGGCAAACCATTTTCGGTACCGTAATGCACGAAAAATGCATCCGGTTGTGCAAGGAGTATCTCAGTGCTACAAAAGACAATGAAAAAAAATATGGCAGATATGCTTCTCATTCTTTACCAAAAAAGGTTTCAAATTGCATTTTGAAAAAACAGTCTGTTCTTTCCAGTATCATACAACACGACACCACTTTTTATTACTACAAATATAGGTTTTTCATCGATTCTTCCTCTCCATTTAAGGAATTAAAACAATTTATCTTCCCTTAAAAACTAATTTATCACCCACAAAAGAAGCAAAACAAAATACATTTGTGCAGATGAAACAAAATGTCTCACGAAGAGAGGGCTTCCCTAACCTTTTACTCAATCCAGATTGGTTTTGCAGCTCATTTTATTAGATCAAAACATGAAAACACAAGTCAAACAGATCATTTATTCATTCATCGTTCTTATCGGAACAGTAGGTTGTAAATCACCCCAAGATTCACATCAAATGAGACTTTGGTATGATAAACCTTCTACCCAGTGGGAAGAAGCGTTACCCATAGGGAACGGGAGATTGGGTGCAATGATTTACGGTGGAATTGAAAAAGAACAAATACAACTGAACGAAGAAACTGTATGGGCGGGTGAACCTGGTAATAATCTACCGGAACAATTCAGTGCTGTTTTACCTGAAATAAGAAAGCTGCTTTATGATGAAAAATTCAGGGAAGCTCAGGATCTGGCCATGAGTAGCATTCCAAGACAGGCTCCCCCCAACATGAATTACGGGATGCCTTATCAGTGTGTTGGTGATCTGATGATTGATTTCGGGAAACAAAGTGATGTCACTGAATACTACCGTGAGCTGGACATAAAGAATGCTGTCAGCATTGTTCGGTACAGCGCCGATGGTGTTTCCTACAAACGTGAATATTTGGCTACGGCAAATGATCAGGTTATCGCGATCAGACTAACCGCCGATAAGAAAGGGAGCATCAACTTCACATTAAGAACGGATAGTCCACATAAAGTGAAAAACACAATTGTGGAAAACGACATGTTGATTCTAAAAGGCAGAAGTGGTGATCTGGACAACAAAAAAGGAAAAGTTGAGTTTCATGCAAGATTTAAACCCATCGTGGATGGAGGAGAGATTAGTCGAACAGACACTACTTTAGAGATTCTCAAAGCTGACGCCGCAACAATTTACATCTCCATCGGAACAAACTTCAATAACTATAATGATCTCAACAAAGATGCCGGGAATGAAAGTGAACGGTATCTAAAAAATATTGAGTCGAAATCGTATGAAGCAATCAAAAAAGATCACATTGCACATTATCGTTCCTACTTTGATAGAGTAGAGCTCGACCTGGGTATCAATGATGCCATTAAAAAAAATACCGCTCAGCGGGTAATTGATTTTAAAGATGGTGATGACCCTCAACTTGTAGCCCTCTATTTCCAGTATGGGAGATACCTGCTTATTTCATCCTCCCAACCGGGAAATCAACCGGCCAACCTACAGGGGATATGGAACGACAAGCTTTCCCCCCCATGGGACAGTAAATATACAATTAACATCAACACCGAAATGAACTACTGGCCCTCCGAGATAACCAATCTGGCAGAACTGGGTGAGCCTCTGTTTACAATGATCAAGGAGTTGTCTGAAACAGGGAGAGAGGCAGCTGAAAAAATGTATAATAGCCGTGGGTGGGTCGTACATCATAACAGCGACCTCTGGAGAATTACCGGACCTGTTGACGGGGCCTACTACGGTTTATGGCCAATGGGAGGTGCCTGGCTCACACAACATTTGTGGCAGCACTACCTTTATTCAGGAGATCGTTCTTTTCTGGAGAAATCATATCCGATACTGAAAGGAGCTGTATTGTTCTATGTGGATAACCTCCAACCTGTTGCCAGCCGGGACTGGCTGGTGGTATCCCCCTCCATGTCACCTGAGAACAGGCACATGGATGGTGTCACCATGAGCGCCGGCACCACCATGGACATTCAACTGGTTTTTGACCTCTTCACCAACCTTCTGGAAGCCTCAGAAATACTTGAGAGAGATGAACTGTTTGCTGATACCGTGCGAGCCATGAGAGACCGATTGCCACCGATGCAAGTTGGCCGGCATGCACAACTGCAGGAATGGATACATGACTGGGATCGAGTGGATGATAAGCACCGCCACGTATCACATCTATACGGATTGTACCCGTCGAACCAAGTATCTCCATATCGTGATCCGGAACTTTTTCAGGCAGCAAAAAACTCTCTCGAATATCGGGGAGATGCTTCGACCGGATGGTCTATGGGTTGGAAGGTAAATCTTTGGGCACGCCTGTTAGACGGCAACAGGGCTTATAAATTGATAGAAGAACAATTGTCCCCGGCACCCATGGAGAAATCGGGGCAGAATGGCGGCACATACCCCAACCTGTTCGATGCGCATCCCCCGTTTCAGATTGACGGGAATTTCGGTTGTACGGCAGGTATAGCAGAGATGTTGCTGCAAAGCCATGATGGAACCATTCATCTCCTGCCCGCTTTACCCGATCGCTGGTCGGAGGGCAGCGTGAAAGGACTTCGGGCAAGAGGAGGTTTCAGGGTTGACATGAAGTGGAAAGAGGGCAAAATAACAGATCTCACTGTTTATTCAAAATTAGGAGGAAACTGCCGTATAAGAGTACCCAACAGTCTCAGGGGTGAAGGTGACCTACAATTGATTCATGAGGAATCTGAAAATAGCAATCCTTTTTTCCGCACAGCTCAGATCAAGAAACCACTAATCAATGAGAAAGCAACATTTGAAAAACCGGCATTGAGCACAACAATAGTGTATGATTTCGATACGAGCGTCAATGGCACCTTTAGACTCGCGGCGATGCAGTAAGCATTGTTGACGAACACAATTGGGGGAGATTGTTATAACTAGCAAAATAAAACAATTTAGACACCTTAAAAACCAATCCACCCCCGTCTTTTTAATTAATTTTATCTAAAATTGCATAATTATTATTCTTCGTATGGCATCCCCCATGCGAATATTTTACAAAAACACAAAAATGATCCATATGGAAAACAAGAGTGACTCTTTTTTGTACAATGATGAAATCGAGTGGCAGCCTGCTGGTGAGGGGATCACAAGACAGATCATGGGATTTGACAACCAAATCATGCTTGTAAAGGTCAAGTTTGAAAAAGGAGCCATCGGTTCAGAACATGCACATCATCACTCCCAGACTACTTATGTAGCAAGTGGTGTTTTTGAATTTACAATAGATGGTAACCAGGCAATTGTACAAAGTGGTGACGGTATCTACGTAGCCCCCAACCTGCTGCATGGTGCTGTTTGCTTAGAGCCGGGTATTCTGATTGATGTATTCAGTCCCATGCGGGAGGATTTTCTTTAAATAGCATCAAACAGACTTGATATCTAACTCAAGTTTCGCATGTTAATTTTAATATCTATTCAACTAAAGCGAAGGCATTTAGAAGTTTCTTGGTGACCTATGGTTCGAAGCAAGCGTTAAAAAAGAGGAGTTGTCCGAGCGAAGCGAATTCTTCTCTTTTAGCTAATGGGAGCTATAATGGGTCACGAAACATCGTCAGACGAACGCTTTAGTTGAAATCATACGACTTGCGGAACTTTAATATCTAACTTTCATTAACCAATTATTTTATAAATAACTTAAAACAATATAGCCTATGAAAAAGACTTAAGAAGCTTAATCACACCTGATTGTTGATTTTATTTGAAATTCCGACACAACTAATCTAACCCACAATAAATGGTCAAACCCCAACAGGAGGCTCAAATAAGATCGCTAATCAATTCTTAGTGTTGGGAATTAGATTCTAAAATAAATAATTTAAATCTTTCAATGACATGAATAATTACTCTAAGGGAGAGCACAAATCATT
>CAZBFS010000062.1:0-8918 GCA_964491215.1 uncultured Proteiniphilum sp. | reverse complement strand
GGACTCCAGTCCAATCAGTTCGACTTCTCGGTAGAAGACAAGGAGATTGCCCAACAGCTGATGGTGGCCAGCGGTAAGATGGTACAGCTCCACTACCGCGAGTATTTCGCCCCTGTTCCCTGGCGGGGATACACCAAGTTCGTTGTAGACAGCATCATCGCTATCGAGGAGAAATCACCTGATCCGCTGACGCAAGATGAATTAACCCCTTACATCCTCGAATCGATGTAGGTATGTGAATCATGGCACAAAAAAAATATTACGTGGTGTGGCAAGGGGTGAAGCCAGGCATCTACGACTCGTGGGATGCCTGCAAGGCACAGGTGACGGGATATGACCATGCTCTCTACAAGTCTTTCTCATCACGGGCAGAGGCTGAGGGGGCGTTCAACGACAACCCCTGGAAACACCTTGCCACCAAGAAAAAAGAGCAACGGGAAGCCTCCTTCTCAAACGCACCTCACATCCGGCAGAGCCTGGCTGTAGATGCGGCCTGCAGCGGAAACCCGGGACGAATGGAGTATCGCGGTGTATGGGTGGAGGACGGCATGGAACTCTTCCACGTGGGTCCAATTGATGAGGGCACAAACAACATCGGTGAATTTCTGGCCATTGTACATGCCCTGGCACTGCTACAAAAGAGCGATAAACCAACACCTGTCTACACCGACAGTGTGAATGCCCTCAAGTGGGTAGCGAAAAAAAAGTGCAACACCAAGCTGAAACAAACCGAGCGTAACAAGCTGCTGTTCGACTGGATTGCCCGGGCAGAAAAATGGCTGCGGAAAAACCAATACAGCAATCCGCTGCTGAAGTGGGAAACGAAACAATGGGGAGAGATACCTGCTGACTTCGGTCGCAAATAAATGGTGCGGAGTGGATCTGCTCTTCTTTTTTTGTTTCATTTATCCTAAATTACAACCAAAAACAGTTATCTTTGCCCCGTAATTGCTTTCGGAGGAATGCTTTTATCATGAACGAAGGAGAGCGGTTCAAATTTGCAAAAAAGGAACGGATCAGCGGCGAGAAAAGGGTTGAAACACTCTTTGCCAATGGTAATTCTTTCATGGCCTACCCTTTCAGGGTGGTTTGGCTGAAAGGAGACAGGGCTTCCATAACAGCAACATCGATACTGGTCAGCATCCCGAAAAAGAGACTGAAAAAGGCTGTTGACCGCAATCGGATGAAAAGACTGGCAAGAGAGGCCTACCGGCTGCACAAGCATCATCTCACCGATTTGTTGAGGGCAGGTGTAGAGCATCTGGAGGTGGCATTCATCTATGTCAGGGATGAGCCGAGTGACTTTGTAACGATTGAAAAGGGAATCGTGAAAGCGATCAGAGAACTGGGAAGAATCAATCAAATAACTACAGCGTGAAATTATTGAAAGCTCTACTGACGTGGATCTTGTTGCTCCCCGTCTATTTTTATCGGGCTGTCATCTCACCGCTCACACCACCCAGCTGCCGCTACACGCCCACCTGTTCACAGTACACGATAGAAGCATTGAAGAAACACGGCCCTTTTAGAGGGTTTTACTTATCCGCACGGCGCATATTGAGCTGTAATCCCTGGGGAGGGTCGGGTTATGATCCCGTACCCGAACCAAGACGCAGGAAAGAGAAGTCGAAAGCAGAGGAACACTAACGTATGGAATTTTACGACGTACACACCCACCAGATTTTTCTCGAGGAGAACGATGATCCTTATCACTCGTGTATCTTCGATGTTTACCCCCTTGAGTTTGAAGTAGCCAAAGAATCCTATAACCGTCATGCTTTCTCCTGCGGTATCCATCCCTGGTATTCGGAGGATAGTGATACACAGATGGCCTATCTGAACGAGATAGCACCCAATCCACGCATCATTGCCATCGGTGAGACCGGACTGGACCGCCTCAAAGGACCCTCTTTCGAGATACAGATCCCGGTGTTCAAGAAACATATCGAACTGTCGGAAAGGCTTGCGAAACCTGTGATTATCCACTGTGTGAAAGCATGGGAAGAACTCATCAGGGTGAGACGTGAGACCCGTCCCACACAACCGTGGATCATCCATGGCTACCGGGGTAAGCCGGAACTGACAGAGCAGTTGATCCGCGAGGGGTTTCTCTTCTCGGTGGGTGACCAGATCAATGTGGACTCAATGCTACTGATACCGCTCAATGCTCTATACTGTGAAACCGACGAAGATGAGATGTCGATCCGTGATGTGTACCAGCAGGCCGCACGTTCTATCAACATGGATACGGAGCTATTCGCATCGCACGTCGCGGAGAATGTCAGAAGGGTATTTCCCAGTCTGGAGGCCCCAAAACCCTATTACGCCGATCAGGAGGAGGAAACAGATTAATCGCTTTCAGGTAGGTTTTAAGCAAAAAATAGCCGGTGGACTGTTGTTGAGTTCACCGGCTATTATTTTTATCGTACTGGCTCTTTTAAGCCAATCAGCTGTGGTGCTTGTGATTCTCTTTGAGGAAAGCATCAAGTGCGGCTGCCATAGAGGGATAATCGGGCTGAGGTGCCACACAGTCGAGACGCAGACCCACCTCCTCAACGGTTTTAGCCGTTGTGTTGCCGAAACAACCGATGGCCATGGTACCCTGTTTGAAATCGGAAAAATTGGAGAGCAACGAATGGATCCCCAATGGGCTGAAGAAGATGATCATGTCGTAATCGAGCTTCTCTCCTTCCTCAAAATCATTGCTTACCGTGCGGTACATCACACTTTTGGTGTAATCGATCTTTTTCTCATCGAGGAAATTACAGATATCATCGTTGTGTTCCTCCGGAACGGGAAATAGAAACTTCTCCTTTACATGCTTGGTGAAAGCATTGTTGAGACCGTCAATTTTGCCGGTCTGGCTGAAAAAGATTTTTCGTTTCCGGTAAACGATGTATTTTTGGAGATAGAGAGCCACCGTTTCCGACACACAGAAATATTTCATTGTTTCGGGAATGGTGATTTTCATCTCCTCACAAATGGAGAAGAACTTATCAACCGCTGTACGAGCGGTAAATATCACAGCCGTGAAATCAAGGATGTTGATCCGTTGTTGGCGAAACTCTTTCAGTGAGACACGTTCAACCTTGATAAAGGGATAGAATTTAATCTCCAAGTGATGCTTCTCGGCGAGGTCGTAATAGGGTGACTTCTCACTGTTGGGCTTGGGTTGTGAAATCAGAATTTTTTTAACTTTCCGGGCGTTCATATAATATTTATTCCAGCAATATTTATCATTGAAAGCACTCCTTTATAAAATAGCAACCAGGGCGCAATTTCAGTGCCGCAAAGATACACAAAATAATAGAACCAGCCGATTTTATTTTTAACAAAAATATTTAACAACCCGATGATTATGATCAGTCGGGTGATTAAAAAGATGGCAGCGAAGAGTATCAACAGCTCCTCTTTCCACTCAGGAAGGTAAATAAAACATACAGCAGGCAGAAACAGCACAACACCTATCAGCTCCAGCATACGGGTATACTGCGTGACCCAACCTTTCAGGTCGGCAGAGAGAAAGAATGTCCCAATCAGCCTGTAAAAAAGCACTTTTAATGCTGCAAGAAATGAGATGACACCCATGATTGAAGCAAAAACCATCAACTGATTACTAAGTGCAAGGGAAGAGACACCCTGATCCCACCAGGCATGAAAAATCACGATACTACCTATCAGTATCGTTTGAAAGATCAAAAAAAGCTCACCCCATGCTTCGGTGATCGTTACCTGATCCTTTCGGATGAGGGTAACTGACCTACCCGGCGTGAAAATATTCCTGAAGTTTCCATGGAAAGAGCTGCCCTCCATGCTGTAAAATATGGCGAACAAGAGGAAACAGAGCAGAAAGAGCAGAAAAAAAAGCGTTTGCAACAGTGATGAGAACGGAAGCATATCTCCTGTCATGAAAGGGCTGAAGAGCTGCTGCGAGGCATCACCCATCAACTCGGGTACAAAAAAAAGGCGGTTGCTGTCTGTGGGAAGATATTCAAACTGACCAAAGGATGGTTGCAACGGAAGTGACAACAGTGTATCCTCTTCGGCTCTCAGAATCTGAAAGGGAAGAAGGGGAACAGTATCGGGAGCGATAGTCAGTTGTCTCATCAGTAATCAACAGTTCTCTCGCCACAAAGTTACGACTCTTTTTGAGGATTCTTACCTAATAAGGGTTTCCAATCGGGAAAATTCTGTAACAGCGTGATCACCTCTTCGGGTGTGTCAGCCACCCGCCACATCTCACGGTAATCATTCCGCATGAAACGTTCTGAAATCATTCTGTCGAAGAAGGAGAGCAGCGGATCATAATAGTGATCGATATTGAGCAGTATGATCGGATGCCGGGTGAGACCCAGCTGTTTCCAGGTGATGATCTCGGCCAACTCTTCCAGTGTACCCATACCGCCCGGCATCGCAACCACCGCATCGGCACTTTCAGCCATCGCAGCTTTTCGCTCATGGATGGTATCGGTTACAATGATCTCACTGAGATGATCATGCCCCCAGCCCGCCTCAGCCATGAAGCGGGGGATGATCCCCTTCACCTTTCCTCCATGGAGTATTATGGCATCATTCAGTGCACCCATCAGCCCCAGCCTGCCGGCACCGTTGATACAGGTGATGCCGTTCAGTGCAAACAGCTCACCCAGGCGGGCAGCCGCCCGGGTGTAGACCGGTCGTATCAGATCACTCGATGCGCAATAAACGACAACGCTATAGTCCGAACTCTTTTCTGATCGTCTCAACATGATCCAGTACTTCCCAGGTAAACAGCTCCACCTCAATTATTTTTGAATGAGGCATGTAGCGCGACTTGAATTCCTTTTTCACTTTCTGCGGGGTACGTCCCATATGCCCGTAGGATGCCGTTTCATAATAGATGGGGTTGCGCAGCTTCAATTCATGTTCAATGGTGCGAGGCCTCAGGTCGAACATCACTCTGATTTTTTTGGCTACCTCACCGTCCGACAGCTTCACGTTGCTCTTCCCGAAGGTATCCACGAACACGCTGATAGGTTCATCCACGCCGATGGCGTAGGAGATCTGAATCAGCATCTCGTCGGCAACACCGGCTGCCACCATGTTCTTGGCTATGTATCTGGCTGCGTAGGCTGCCGACCGGTCTACCTTTGAAGGATCCTTGCCCGAGAAGGCACCGCCACCGTGCGGTGCTTTTCCGCCATAGGTATCGACGATGATCTTTCTCCCGGTAAGGCCGGTGTCACCGTGAGGACCACCAATCACGAACTTGCCGGTAGGGTTGACGTGGTAGGTGATCTCTCCCTCGAACAGCTTCTGTATATCTTTACGCCCCTTGTATTGTGCTTTCACACGCGGGATCAAAATCGTCTTCACATCCGACCGGATGCGCGACTGCATCTTTTTGTCAGCCTCCAGCTGAGCCTCCTTACTGTCATCACGCGGCTGTTCGAATTCATCGTGCTGCGTGGAGATCACAATGGTATCGATGCGCAGGGGCAGACCCTCCTCGCTGTACTCCACGGTCACCTGCGACTTGGCATCGGGCCGCAGATAGGGCATCAGCTCCGGCTGGTTCTTGCGGATATTGGCCAGCTCCAGCATAAGGGCATGACTCAGGTCGATGGGCAGCGGCATGTAGCTCTCCGTCTCATTGGTGGCGTAGCCGAACATCATACCCTGATCGCCGGCACCCTGCACCTCGGCATCCACACCACGGTTGATGTCATCCGATTGTTCATGGATACTGGAGAATACACCACACGACTCCGCTTCAAACCGGTATTCACTTTTGGTATAACCGATTTTGGCAATCACCTGTCGTGCCACTTCTGCCACATCTACATAGGTGTTCGACTTCACTTCACCGGCCAGGACCACCTGTCCGGTGGTCACCAGTGTCTCACAGGCTACCTTTGACTCGGGGTCATAAGCCAGGAATTCATCCAGCAAGGCATCCGAGATCTGATCGGCCACCTTGTCGGGATGTCCTTCCGAGACCGATTCTGAAGAAAATAGATAATTCATTTGATGTAAAATTTTTACGGCGGGATCACAACCGTTTCACAGCTCCATGCATATCAACACTGCACAGTGTGAGACAACATCACCCGAATAATAATTAAAATGTCAAAAAAAACGAGGGAGAGAGAGACCTGAGCAAGGGGGAGAAAGAGAAATGCACTATTCATTTTAGCATTTTTTTCTGTGGTTGCAAGCAGTTCAAATCTGTCCACATCATGTTTATGACTGCAAAGGTAAGAAAATATTAAATAGGGGAAGTGCAAAATTGGTTAAATATTCGTCAGCTGCTGCCCCTTCCCTTCCATTCCATTGTCGGATACAAAGAGGCGTAAGATGAAACAAAAACAGCTCTCAACACGTTATAAAAGAGATGAATCAAACATAACCCCCCAACTCTATGGAACTGCGCTCACCCGAATCATTCTGGCTCCTGAAAAACGGGATCCCCTACAACTACCCCTCTCTGCAGGACAACATTGAATGCGACATAGCCGTCGTCGGTAGCGGTATCACCGGCGCACTGATCAGCCACACCCTCCACCGGGCTGGATACAAGACAGTGGTGATCGATAAAAGAGATGTGGCAAACGGGCAGTACAGCCGCTACCACATCCATGCTACAGTATGAGATCGATGTGCCGATGCACAAGCTTGCCACAATGATTGGCGAGGAGGGAGCGGTGACCTGTTACCGTGAAGGTATCACCTCCGTCGAAGTTCTGGAGGCACTGCTGAAAAAAGAGGGCATTGACGCCGGATTTGAACGAAAGAGATCGCTGCAGGTAGCCCATTCAGAAAAAGCGGTGGCTGACCTGGAAAAGGAGTATCACTACAGAAAAGAACATGGCTTCAGGGTTGAATGGCTCTCCTCGGCAGAGATCAGGGAGAGGTACAGCATGGAATCTCAACCCGGCATTCTCTCCGAAGAGGGTGCATCTATTGATGCGTTTCGTGCGGCACATGAGCTGATCAGCCGCAATCATGCGGGGGGGATGCAGGTATATGACCATACACCGGTGAAAGAGTTTCAGTATGAGACGGATCATGTGAAGATTATTACCGAAGGTGGTTTTCATATTCGCAGCAAACGGGTACTTTTCTGTTCCGGCTTTGAGACATTGCGGATGTTCCGGAAGAAATATGCAGATGTGATCAGCACCTTCGCCTGCGTTAGTGAACAGTCGTTTGGCCTTTACCCGCAGCTGAAAGATCTGCTAATCTGGGATACGGCTGACCCCTATATTTACATGCGTACCACCGACGACGGGCGCCTTCTGGTGGGAGGTGAAGACATCCCCTACAAATACAACCCTGTAAGCGAGAAGATCAAAAGCAGGAAAACAGGAAAACTAATCAAAAAAGTGGAGAAGCTCTTTCCTACCCTCACCTTCCTGGAGGACTACACCTGGGCAGGTGCTTTCGGGGTGACGAAGGATGGACTACCCTTCATCGGGGAGCATCCTGATTTTCCCAATGCCATCTTTGTCCTGGGACTTGGAGGCAACGGCATCACCTTCTCCGTGCAGGGGATGGAGCTTGTCTTTAAAATCCTTGCCGGTGAGGATCATCCTCTACTACACTATTATCGTTTCGATCGGTGAGCCCCCTGCTAAAGAATGTCCCGGGTTTTGAGACAGGCCTCCAGATCCAGATCGGGAGTGAGATGAACAGCCTGAAATCCCAACCGTAGTGCTGTTTCAATGTTGGCAGCATTGTCGTCGATAAAGAGAGAATCTTCGGCTTTGAAACCATAGCGTTCCAGCAATATCCGATAGAGTGCCGGATCGGGTTTTACTATCTTCTCATCACCTGAAACCACAATCCCGTCAAGTCTGTTAAAAAAATCGTACCGTTGCATCGCCAGCGGCAGTGTCTCTGCCGACCAGTTTGTAAGGCCGTAGACCTTGTATTTGGCTTTAAGTGGTTCCACAAGCCGTACGTTTTCCTCAATGGTTCCGCCCAGCATATCTTCCCAGCGGCCATAATAGTAGCCTATCTCTTCCGCATATTCAGGATGTCGCTCCTGCAACTCACGTGTAGCTACCTCGATGGATCGTCCGGCATCCTGTTTCAGGTTCCAGTCGTAACGGCAGATATGTGAGAGGAAGTACTTCATCTCCTCTTCAGTCTCAAACACCTCACGATAAAGATAAACCGGATTCCAGTCGATCAGCACTCCGCCAAAATCAAAAACAATATTACTGATTTGTCTCATTCTTCTTACTAATTTTTTTTCGGGCTACAAGATACGGATATTTTACTGCAGAAGCAATCAGCTACATCACCATTCATCCCATCTTCAATAAGACTTACGGCTCTGTAACATTACCGATCATTTCTAAAAAAACAAAACAGCTGCAGAGAGCATAATCTTACCTGATCCGAAGGCAACGGACATGGAAGAGAAAACGGGTATCCATTAGAGATCATGTGCAACTTACACAACTTTTGTGTACTTTTGTACCTCAAACAGATAAAACAAGAACAATCATGATAACGGCAGACCAACTAAAAGATGTGTTGGAGCGCGAGCACGCGCTGAGGGGGTATCTTTGACGTCGATGCAAAGATCATCCAATTAGAAGAAGAAGCATTACGCACCCAATCACCCGATTTCTGGAACGATGCCAAAGCGGCAGAGAAACAGATGAAGGTGGTGCGGGAGCTTAAATTCTGGATCAACGCCTACGAAGAGGTGAAAGCTGCGGCCGATGAGCTGCAACTCGCCGTCGATTTCGTGAAGGAAGGCATCGTCTCGGAAGAAGAGGTTGATGCACAGTACACCGAAGCGATCCGTCTCATCGAGGAGCTGGAGCTGAAGAACATGCTTCGCCGGGAGGAGGATAAGCTGGGAGCGGTATTGAAGATCAACGCCGGTGCCGGCGGCACCGAGAGCCAGGACTGGGCATCGATGC
>CAZBFS010000061.1:4772-8931 GCA_964491215.1 uncultured Proteiniphilum sp. | reverse complement strand
TACAATAAATTGGCGAAACGCTCCATCGAAAGGTGGGGCGTTTTGTCTATCTTTGTAGCCCAAACAAATACAAGAAGCATGGCAAGAAAGAGAAAACAGCTCCCGCTGCTGGAGGGGGTGACGATCACCGGGGTGGCTGCCGAAGGGAAGGCGGTAGCAAAGGTGGAGGGCATGGCGCTGTTCGTGCCGTTCGCGGCACCGGGCGACGTAGCCGACATACAACTCACCCGTAAGAAGAGTAGCTTCGCCGAGGGGCGCGTGGTGCGGTTTCAAAGACTCTCACCGCTGCGGAGCGAGCCTTTCTGTCAGCATTTCGGCGTGTGCGGCGGCTGTAAATGGCAGCACCTCCCCTATGAAGAGCAGCTGCGTCACAAGCAGCAGCAGGTGGTTGACAACCTGACCCGTATCGGCAAGGTGGAGCTGCCGGAGATCAACCCCATCCTGGGGGCGCCACAGACTACTTTCTACCGCAACAAGATGGAGTACACCTTCTCCGATAAGCGATGGCTCACTGAGGAGGAGATCCGTTCCGACAGGGAGTTCACGCAGATGGATGCCCTCGGCTTCCACATCCCCGGCATGTTCGACAAGGTGCTCGACATCGAGAAGTGCTGGCTGCAGGATGACCTCGCCAACAGGATCCGCAACAGCGTCCGCAGCTTCTGCCTGGAGCATGACTACAGCTTCTTCGACCTGCGCAACCAGGAGGGGATGATGCGTACGCTGCTGATCCGCAACAGCTCTATCGGCGAGTGGATGGTGATCGTGGTCTTTTATGAAGATGAAAGTGAGAGAAGGGAACGGCTGATGGAGTATCTTGCCGCTGAGTTTCCGCAGATCACCTCGCTGCTCTACATCATCAACCGGAAGGCAAATGATACCATCACCGATCAGGAGGTGGTGGTCTGGAAGGGGCGTGATCATATCATCGAGGAGATGGAGGACCTGCAGTTTCGTATCGGTCCCAAGTCCTTTTATCAGACCAACAGCGAGCAGGCATATCATCTCTACGAGGTGGCCCGCAGCTTCGCACAGCTCACCGGTGAGGAGCGGGTCTACGACCTCTACACCGGCACCGGCACCATCGCCAACTTCGTGGCGCGTAATGTGAAAGAGGTGATAGGCATTGAATATGTGGAGGAAGCGATCGCCGACGCGAAGGTAAACTCGCAAATCAACGGCATCGAAAACACGCTCTTTTATGCAGGGGATATGAAGGATGTGCTCACCGCTGAATTTATCGCGCAGCATGGTCGTCCCGATGTGGTGATCACCGACCCGCCACGTGCAGGGATGCACGACGATGTGGTACAGGCGATCCTGCTGGCGGCACCCGAGCGCATCGTCTATGTGAGCTGTAACCCCGCCACGCAGGCGCGCGATCTGAACCTGCTGGATTCGGCTTACCGTGTGACGCGTGTCCAGCCGGTGGACATGTTCCCCCACACCCATCATGTAGAGAACGTGGTGTTGCTGGAGAAGAGGGTGTGAGCCCTCTCCTCCCGACAATGGATAAATAGTTGTTTCAGGATTGGTGGTTAGCGTACAGGCTCAACCTTGTAACCCAGCTTACGCAGCCCCTCGATCAGTCCCTCTTCCCCGGGCAGGTGGAGACACCCCACGGCGATGAAGGATGATTGCTCCGCCATAATCGCCGGCAGCTTCTCCAACCACTTTTCGTTGCGGTCACCGTTCAGTGCATCCTTCTCCTCCCGGGTGGAGGGGCAGGGGTCGTTGGGATCTTCTTCCGTGTAAAGTGCCCAGAGAGCATCCAGATCCTGCTCATGGTAGGCCTTCTGCAGCTTATCCATCTGCTCCTTCAACAGCTCGGGGTGGTTGACCATGCAGGCCAACAGCTCCGCCTGCCGCTCTATCGATTGCATCTCCAGCAGCACGTGTATCTGGTCGTCGGTGTTCTCCAGACCCACTACAGGACGGCTGCGCTTCAGCGCCTCCTCCTGGAAGTACTGGTCTAGTCCTTTCCCGCCGGAGAGGTTGGGGTAGAGTCGCTGGTAAAGGGTTACTGAGATGAGGTTCTGCAGCATTGCGGGCCGCAACCTGCCGAACTGGGTGAGACCCATTCCCATCAGGCTGTTGAGCGTGCTGTCGAGCTTTGTCCTGTCCGCTTCACTCATGAGCGATTCATAGGTTGTGCCCTGGGGCATCATCGCCTTGCCCATGATCTCCATCTGCATCTGCGTCAGGTTGCTCATATCGAGCTCACCCACCGTTTGTTCGCTCTTGTCGAACGCCTCGTGAATGCCGGTGATGCTGTCGAGGAAGGTGAGTGGCACCAGGTGGTGTGTGCCGAAGAGGTAAGAAGTCTTCTCCAGGCCGTTGCCGGTGATTTTCCACAGCAGCGCGTTGTCGTTGCCGTTGGTCGTACTGCTGCAGGATAGAAGCAGCAAAAGCACCGCCAGGGTGCTGAAAACATTTTTCAGATTCATTGATACTTTTGTGTTAAATTAATTAGCTGTAAGCTTCGTGCTTTTAGCTATTAGCTTTTATTGTTAAATATCTTTATTTGCAGGGGAATGGGTTTCATTTTTTTCGCAATCCCCGAAAAGCGATCAGCTAAGTTCAGTATTGATTAACCTGGTGCTTCAGCACAACCAATCTGCAGAACAAACTAACGGCTTGGCATCTTATCGCTTGTCGGTTACTTCACCTCCGTATACCCTGCCTCTTCGGCAACGGTGGGTTTCTCCTTGCCGATACCGAGGAAGTCGAAGAGGAACCAGAAGATGGTGAATGAGGGTATCACGTCGGTCATCGGAAGGAGCTCCTCCACGAAGGTGACCAGCGAAGTGTACTTACCCCGCCGTTCACCAAACATCTTGTAGCTGATCGATGCCGCCACTGGCGCCCATACCACATCCAGCACCGGGCCAACCACCGGGATGACTGCCGATGCCATGCCCACGGCGTCGAGGAAAAGGCATTTAATCAGCTTGCTGTATTTCGGGTCCATCGTTATGCTTGTCCGTTGTCCAGAGGTGTATAACTCCTCTGTGCCAGCTCCTTGTCCATGGTGTAGAGGCCAAAGCCATTGTCGCCAATCAGCTTGAGGCTGTCTATCATGCCCTGAGCGGTTTCTTCTTCCTCCACCTGTTCGCTCACGAACCACTGCAGCATGTTCTCGGTAGCATAGTCGTTCTCCTTGCGAGAGATCGATACCAGGTTGTTGATCAGCGAGGTGACCACCCGCTCATGGTCGAGTGTATCCTCGAAGGCATGTAGCACGGATTTCCATTCCGTATCAACCTTTTCGATGGGTGTCAGTACCACCCTGTTGCCCTTTGATGTGAGGTAATTCATCAGCTTGAGGGCATGATCCTGCTCTTCACGAAACTGCACGTTGAACCAATTGGCGAAGCCGGGCAATCCCTCGTTTGCAAAATGAGCTGACATGGAGAGATAGAGATATGCCGACCAAAATTCGGCGTTAATTTGTTTGTTGATTGCACTTTCCAGTTCTTTACTTACCATATTTGTCTTCTTTTTTGTGTTACTTGTTAATAAAACGCTCAATGGCGAAAAATGTTCTTTCATGACCGGTCCCTTTCACTGCCTGAAGCAAAAAAAACAGCGCTGCAAGCAGAATATAAATTAATTGCTATCTTTGTACGTTGGTTTCGCAGAAAACAATTGCTTCAGAGGATAAGACCGCTTGAGCGCTGTTTTTGATTAATTTGCTTCGAATGAATCTGTTAAAAGAAAAAATGATGAAGTATGATGCCCCGCAGCGCGCAAAGGCTGCCGGCATCTACCCCTACTTCCGGGCCATCGAGAGCGATCAGGATACGGAAGTGGTCATCAACGGAAAGAACGTACTGATGTTCGGCTCCAACGCCTACCTGGGACTGACCAATCACCCCAAGGTGAAAGAGGCCGCCATCGCCGCCACAGAGAAGTACGGTACCGGCATGGCCGGCTCCCGTTTTCTGAATGGCACGCTCGACATACACCTGGAGCTGGAGCGCAAGCTTGCCAACTTCATGCACAAGGAGGAGGCGATTGTCTTCTCCACCGGGTTCACCGTGAACGAGGGTGTGCTGGGCTGCCTCACCGGTCGCGACGACTACATCATCTGGGATGAGCGTGACCACGCCTCCATCATCGAGGGGCTCCGCACCTCCTTCTCCACCAAGTACAAGTT
>CAZBFS010000061.1:0-4762 GCA_964491215.1 uncultured Proteiniphilum sp. | reverse complement strand
GGTGCGACCCGCGCAAGGTGAAGCTGATCGTTGTGGATGGTGTCTTCAGCATGGAGGGCGATCTGGCCAACCTGCCGGAGATCGTGAAGCTGGCACAGAAGTACAAGGCCAACATCATGGTGGATGAGGCGCACAGCCTCGGTGTGCTGGGTAAGCGCTACAACGGACGCGGCGTGTGTGATCACTTTGGTCTGCTCGACGATGTGGACCTGGTGATGGGCACCTTCAGCAAATCACTTGCCTCCATCGGTGGTTTCGTTGCCGGTGACTATCCGGTGATCAATTACCTGCGGCATAATGCACGAACCAACATTTTCAGTGCCAGCATCACGCCGGCAGCCACCGCTGCTGCCTCAGCCGCACTCGACATCCTGAAGGCAGAGCCGGAAAGGGTGAAGCACCTCTGGGAGCTGACCTACTATGCCATCAACCAGTTCCGCGAGCGGGGCTTCGAACTGGGGCCTACCTCCACGCCTATCCTGCCGCTCTACGTGCGGGACAACGATAAGACCTTCCTGATCACCAAACTGCTCTTCGAGGATGGCATCTTTGTCAATCCGGTGGTACCGCCGGCCGTGTCACCCAACGACACACTGATCCGCTACTCGCTGATGGCGACCCACACCTTCGAACAGGTGGACCGCTCCATTGAAAGCATCACTGCCATCTTCAAGAAAACAGGCGTGCTCTGACGATCTATTTTATTTGTTGATGCTCCCCCTATAAATTATTCCCCGCTCATGTGCGAGGAATGTTTTTTTTCGTAGATTTGCGAAAAGATGCATTGCCATGGAGAAGAGGGTAGATAAGCTGCTGCGCTGGTTTGACTTGCGCAGTGAGATGGAGGGATATGATATCATTCATGAGAATATTGAAAAAGGGATCGTCTTCCGGGGTACCAACCTCTGGGTACTGATGTTTGCCATCGTGGTAGCTTCCGTGGGGCTCAACATGAACTCCACGGCGGTGATCATCGGTGCCATGCTTATCTCCCCGCTGATGGGACCGATTAACGGGATGGGATACAGCTTGGCCACCTACGACTTCCATCTGCTGCGACGCTCCCTGAAGAATTTCTCTTTTGCTGTGGGAGTGAGTCTCCTCACCTCTGCCCTCTATTTCCTACTTACACCCATTAACGAGGCCCACTCGGAGCTATTGGCACGCACCAGTCCCACCATCTACGATGTGATCATCGCCCTCTTCGGTGGCCTGGCCGGCATCGTGGCCATGAGCAGCCGCCTGAAAGGCAATGTGATCCCCGGTGTGGCGATCGCCACCGCGCTGATGCCACCCATCTGCACTGCCGGCTATGGGCTGGCCACGCTGCAGTTCAACTTTTTCTTCGGAGCACTCTACCTTTTCACCATAAACACTGTCTTTATCGCTTTTGCAGCACTGATCGTCTGTCAGGTCCTCAAGTTTCCCATCCGCTCCATCGTCGATCCCGCAAGGAAGAAACATGTGAACCGGGTCCTGACAGCTGTCATCATCCTCACACTGGTGCCCAGCATTATCTTCGGTGTCAAACTGGTGAAGAACGAGGAGTATGCCCAACGGGCAGACAGCTTTATCGGTGAGGTGACCCTGCTGGGTGGCAACTACCTTCAGAGCAGGCAGGTGCACCCTGCTACCCGCACCATCGAGCTGCTTTACTCCGGCTATGGCCTGAACGACTCCATCAGGGGGGAGATCATCGAGAAAGCGCTGGTACACCGGCTCGACACCGCGCGGTTGGTGATCAGCCAGGGGTATGACGCCAGCATGGTGCAGGAGAACGTGCGAAAGTACCAGTCGGAATCGGAACGGTTGTCCGCGCAGCTGGCGGCAACCACTTTTAACCTGCGGAAAAGTGAGGGACGGGTGGACAGTATCCGCAACATACCCCTTTTCGGTGAAAGGATCCTGTCGGAGATCAAACCGCTCTTCCCGCAGATCGTCGGCTGCTCTTATGCTGAGACTTACCTCTTTTCTGCTGTGAACGACTCCACGCAGCGCACCGACATGGTGCCACAGGTGGTCTTCACCCTTCCCCGCAACGGGCTCCGCCCCGCCGACAGAGGCCGCATAGAGGAGTGGCTCAAGAACCGGCTGGGCAACGAGCAGGTGAAGACAGTCTTTGAGGAGGTGCGGAATTAACCGCTTTAGCAGTAAACTATTCTGTTCAAAGGCTTGTTATTATCTATACCCGATGCGACTGTTTCACATCGGCAAACCATCAAATCATCAAATCATCAAACATATGAAGAACTTGGAAACAACTTACATGGGCATCCCTCTCAAGAGTCCCGTCATCCTCGGGGCATCGGAGTTATCCACGGACAGTGAGAAGCTTCAAAGAGCAGAAGAAGAGGGCGTGGGTGCCGTAGTATTCAAAACCCTTTTTGAGGAACAGATCCAGATGGAGAGCTTTCGTCTGGACGAGAAGATCAGCCAGTATGATGAGATCCATGCTGAGTCGGTGACACACCATCCCAGTGTGGAGTACTCAGAGGTGGAGTACTACCTTGAGAAGTTGCGTCGTGCCAAGGAGAAGCTCACCGTACCGGTGATTGCCAGCCTCAACTGCGTGAACGAATCCACCTGGTTTCGTTATGCGAAGCTGATCGAAGAGACAGGGGTCGACGGCATCGAGCTCAACCTCTACCAGATCCCTGTTCGGTTCGATATTGACGCGGCGACCATCGAGCAGCAACAGATCAACCTGGTGGAGGGCATCCGCCAGCAGCTCTCCATCCCGGTGAGCGTGAAGCTGAGCTCCGACTACACCAATATCCTTCATTTCGTGAAGCGTCTCGATGATGCTGGCGTGAAGGGTCTTGTACTGTTCAACGCCTTCTTCCAGCCCGATGTGGATATTCGGAAGGAGGAACATCGTCGCGCTTTCAACCTCACCCACAGAGGGGAATACAAGAAGTCGCTCCGTTATGCCGGCATGCTCTACGGGCGCATCAAGGCCGACGTGTGCAGCAGTCGTGGCATCTACACCGGCGAAGATGCGGTGAAGCTGCTGTTGAGTGGTGCCTCCAGCATCCAGGTGGTGAGCGCTGTCTACCGCAACGGTGTGGAGCAGATCGGCAAGATCAACCGTGAGATTGCCGACTGGATGGAAAGGAAACAGTATGATCACATCGATCAGTTCAGGGGCAAGCTCTCCGACAGCGTGCTCAACAAGAACGACAACCTGCTTATCTACAGACGGGCGCAGTATATCGAAACGCTGTTGCACTCCGACAGGTTAATGGATGACCTGGAGTGGTAATCATATCCAAACGAAAGACAAACATGCAGCGCAATAAATATTTATATATCGCGATGATCTCACTTTTCGCCATTCTTGGGACCTCCTGTTCCTCCATCCCCAAAGGTGCCACCGCAGTAACCCCCTTTCACAAGGAGAAATACCTGGGCAAATGGTACGAGATCGCCCGGCTCGACTTCAAGTTTGAGCGGGGACTGAACAACACCACGGCGCAGTACAGCCTGAGCGACGACGGCACCATACGCGTGGTGAACCGTGGCTACGCCTATGCCGATGATAAGTGGAAAGAGGCGGAGGGTAAGGCCAAGTTCGTCGATGACGAAAATGTGGCGATGCTGAAAGTATCCTTCTTCGGACCCTTCTACTCAGGTTACAATGTGATCGCCCTCGACGAGGAGTACCGCTACGCGCTGGTGGCGGGGAAGAACCTGAAGTACCTCTGGATCCTGGCGCGCGAGACCACCATCCCCGACGATGTGAAGGAGCGTTACCTGCGTATCGCCGGGGAGATCGGCTATGACACCTCGGAGCTGATCTGGGTGGAGCACGACCGGTAGGAGAAAAAAAGTGAAGTGAATAGAATGACCGGGACAGGGAGCGATGAGCCTTTTGTTCCGGTTAAATATTTTTAAAAAAGTTTTTTGTTAAATCCCAATTTTTTATTTTTGCAACCGGGAGATAATGACTCCCACCACCGGATGCCGGCCTCCACCGGCATCTCGTGTGATCCATAAAACCTGAAGACTCATATTGCGAAAAATGATCGCCAGAAGTTAAAAAGAGAAAGAAGATTCAAAACAACAGTTATACTTTTCAATCACAAATTTTTACAACGAAAGGAGGATTATTTATGTTGGATCGTAAGCAGATTTTGACCCATTTTTTTCTGCCACTCTTATTGATGATCGTTTCCGGCAGCCAGGCTGCCATGGCGCAATCACTGCGCCTCTACACCCCTTACCCCCGTATCACTGTCCCCCCGGGCGAGACCATCGACTATGCCATCGACCTGATCAACAACGGTGGTGCTATCGCCACCGCAGAGGTGGGCGTGGAAGGCCTCCCCGAGGGGTGGAAGCAGACGCTCCGCTCCGGCGGCTGGAACGCGCAGGCCATCTCGGTGCTGCCCCGCGAGAAGAAAAGCCTCAACCTGAAGGTGGAGCTTCCCTTCGACATTGAGAAGGGTCTCTACACTTTCCGTGTCATCGCCCGCGGCCACAGCGTGCTGCCGCTCACCGTGGAGGTGTCGGAGCAAGGCACGGTGAAGACCGTCTTCACTGCCGACCAGGCCAACATGCAGGGGCATGCCACCTCTAACTTCAACTACCGTACAAAGCTGGAGAACCAGACCGGTGAGAAACAGCTCTACGCCTTTAGTTCACACGCACCACGTGGCTGGACAGTTGTCTTCAAGCCCAACTACCAACAGGCCACCTCGGTGGAGGTAGAGCCGGGGCAGAGCAAGGATATCCAGGTGGAGGTGAAGGCACCCTACAACGT
>CAZBFS010000060.1:0-8970 GCA_964491215.1 uncultured Proteiniphilum sp. | reverse complement strand
CTCCATTCTAGAAGAGAACCCGCAGGTCTGCATCACCTTTTGCACCGATCCGAAGCTTGTGTGGCAGCATGAGGAGGTAGCCTGCAGCTATCGGATGCTTGCCACCAGTGTGATTTGTCGTGGGAAGGTAGTGTTCGAAGAGGATGATGAGGTGAAGGTGGCGGCGCTCAACAGCATCATGCAACAGTATTCTGACAGGGAGTTCAGTTATTCCTCACCCGCGGTACGCAATGTCAAGATCTGGAAGGTGGAGGTGGATGATCTCTCCGCACGGGTGTTTGGCGTCCCCAGCAGAAATTCGTTGAAGTATAAGGACCGGCAACAGTTCTGATATCTGGTTGTGGTCTCTCGAAGGGAACATTTTCACTGTTCCCGCTGTTGTATAGTGACATTTAAAAAATCACAACATATTTTCAATCAGATGAAGAAAACAGTAACCCTTTTCGCGGCTGCACTCTTTATGATGCATTTAGCCGCTGCTGAGCCTCAGGGCAAGGAGAAAGCAAAACCGATAGAACTGACCAAAGCGACCTTTCTGGAGAAGGTATTCAACTACGAAGAGAACCCGCAGGCATGGAAATACAACGGTGACAAGCCGGCTATTGTCGATTTCTACGCCACCTGGTGCGGTCCCTGCCGCATCACCTCACCCGTTCTGAAGGATCTCGCTGCCGAGTATGGTGATGACATATATGTCTACAAGATTGATGTGGATCGGGAGCCGGAGTTGGCTGCCATGTTCGGTGTACAAAGCATCCCCATGTTTCTCTTTATCCCCATGAATGAGAACCCGCAGGTGGCGATGGGAGCCCTGCCGAAGGAATCGTTTAAAGAGGCGATCGACACCTTCCTTTTGAAAAGTGATGAGAAAACAGCACTCTAAAACAGTCGGCAAATGATTACCAGCCTGCAGAACAGGGCCATCAAGAAGATTACGAAACTATCAAAAAGCAGGGAGCGGCGTGAGCAGGAGCTCTTTGTGCTGGAGGGTGCCCGCGAGTTATCGCTTGCACTGCAGGGAGGATACAGAATCGCTGAGGTGTATCTCTGTAGGGAGATGTATGTCCACAGCAAGTATCCGGAGGTGCTGGAGAGCTTACCTGCGGAGGTCATAACCGAAATCTCTTCGGCCGTATTTGCGAAGATCGCCTACCGGGAGAACTCCGACGGCGTGGTGGCGCTAGCCCGGCCAAAGGCTCACACACTGGGGGAGCTCACCCTCAGTGAAAACCCCTTCGTGATCCTCCTTGAGTCGGTGGAGAAGCCTGGCAACCTGGGAGCTGTGCTCCGCACGGCCGATGCTGCGGCAGTGGATGCGGTGATCATCTGCGATCCGCAGACCGATCTCTACAACCCAAATGTGATTCGCTCAGGGGTGGGGACGCTCTTCACCGTGCCTACTGCCGTCTGCACCTCCGGAGAGGCGCTGCAATGGCTCAAAGCCGCTGGTATAGCTGTCTATGCAGCGGAGCTGGAGGCGGCCGAGTTCTACCAGGATATCGATTTCAGGGCACCTTCCGCCATCGTGATGGGAACCGAAGCAGATGGGCTTACCGATTTCTGGTTACACAACGCGACAAAGCGAATCAAAATACCGATGCGTGGTAAGATTGATTCGCTCAATGTCTCGGTCTCCACCGCCATCCTCACCTTCGAGGCAATGCGGCAGCGGGGATTTTAGCTAATCAACCTCATATCCCCAGGTTTTCCCTTTCTCGATGGCGGGAACACCTCTTGTCATCCATACAGGGGCGGGATCACCCTTGAGGTAGTGGTCGAAGAACTGCTGTAGGCGAATAGAGAGATCCCTGGTGTTGCGTCGCTGCATCAGGTTGTGTTCTTCACCGTTGTACTGGAGCATCCATACCGGCTTGCCCAGGCGGCGCAGCATCATGAAGTACTCGATGCCCTGGTACCAGGGTACCGCACCATCCTTGTCGTTGTGCATCATCAGCAGCGGTGTCTCTACCTTGTCGGCAAAGAAGAGCGGCGAGTTGTCGATATAGAGCTGCAGTGAGTCGATCATCGGCACACCGATGCGCGACTGTGTCTGCTCATACTGGAACTGGCGGCTGCGCCCCGAGCCCCAGCGGATGCCGCCATATGCACTGGTCATATTCGACACCGGTGCCCCGGCGCCGGCAGCCCTGAACAGGTTGGTCTTCGTCACCAGGTAGGCCACCTGGTAGCCACCCCAGCTCTGTCCCTGAATCGCCATTCGTCCGCTGTCCACCCACTGGTTTTTCATAAGTGCTTCCGCGCCAGAGACTACGGCGTTGTATGCATCCATCCCCGGTTGTCCCACGCTGTAACGGATATCGGGGGTGAAGACCAGATAACCGCGGCTCACGAAGAAGGGGATGTTGATGACGGAGCGACTGGGTGCCGGTGTGAACCATCGGTAGAGGTCGTCGGAGTGCTGCTCATAGAAGTAGATCATCACCGGGTACCGCTTCGCGGGATCGAAATCCTCCGGCTTGTAGAGGATACCCTGCAGGGCATCACCGTTGTAAGAGGTCCAGGAGAAGAGCTCCGCTGTTCCCCAGTTGTACTCCTCCATCTGTGGGTTGATACCGGTCAGCTTTTCAGTTGTTATCCACTGATCACCGGTCAGATAGAGATCGGGTGCAGTATTGAAGTTACTTTTCTCAAACAGGTAAAGATCCCTTTCTTTCGCTTTGATCAGGGAAGAGTAGGTGAATCTCTCCATCACCCTTTTCTTCAGTGTGTTTCTTCCCTTTTGTGCCAGGGTATAATAACCCTTTTCCTTGCTTTTGTTGTCGAAGGCTGAGAGCAGTAGGAGCTCATCCTTTCCGATGAATCGTTTCTCGCGATCGGTGTTGACGTAGCGGAAGGTGAGAGAGTCGCTGCGCCCTACACCACGGGTTATGCTCACCGCATCTGTTTCTCCTCTTGGGTCAATCTTCCAGATATCAAACGCATCATAGAGCAGCAGCCAGGCATCTTCCTCTCCCCATGCTGCCAAGCCATATGGACCGGGGGGTGATGGTACATCATTCTTCTCGTTCCAGAAGTTCACCGGTATCTCACCGGTGAGGTTGCGGATTGTCTGCTCCCGGTTATCATAGGCAAACCATTGCTGCCGTGTGCCGTCCCACCAGAAGGTGTAGTTGCCCGCGGGCGAGAGCAGCGGTCGTCCCGTAACAGGTCTGCCCACCTGCTGCAGGCGTTGCTCCTGCAGGTCCATCACCCAGACATCATACCGTGGGGAGATATCCCATTGGCTCTCCAGCTGATAGGGGAAGTCGGACCAGAGCAATGCGTAGCGGCCATTGCCCTCGTCGGCGATGGAGGCATGGGGCATCGCTTCCGTGGCTACCGGTAGGAAGTGGCCGGGGAGGGTAGGGTCAATGATGCCGCTGTAGGTACGTCGTTTTTCACGATTGAGCTCTGCCAGCTGTTGTGGCTGTACCAGGGGATCCTGCCAGTGCCAGATATCGATGGCTGCCATCTCGAAATCGACCAGCGTGGTGTCTTTCGGTTCCTGCATGGGTGCGGCACCGATCATGATCCTTTTGCCATTCTTGCTGAAAGAGGGTGAGGCGTGTTCGTTGAAGATCCATCCTTCCGGCAACCCGGCAGCATAGCTGTCGGCAACCACTTTGGCTGAATCGGCTCCCGTTGAATAGTACCGAACATCAAACTGTTTCTGTTCTATCTTCGAGGTGTCGGCGGTGGAGAGGTAGACAAGCTGTGCTCCGAGCTCATCGAAGGCGGGCGATTTGTATTCTCTCTTTTCTCCGGAGATCCATTTCTTCCCGGGTTTGTTGAAATCGAAAAAGAGTACTCCCGGAACATCGGTACTATCCTTCTTCTCCGGTTGAATCACTACAGCAAACGCGTTCCCGAATTTACTGAAAAGATGCTCTTTTGAGTTACGGATGGTATCTTCCCGTTGTGATATTAGATCTCGCAATATCAACAACTCTTCGGACTTCTCCTTTTTTTCCTCTTTTTCCGTAGTGTCTCCCGGCAGGGTGATGCTGTATGCCAGGTGCTCGAACGATTTCTCGGCGGTTTTGAACGACTTCGCCCCGGCTATCTTTTCCACAGCAAAGGTGGGGTTGTGGATGATCAGCAACGTATCCTTGGGTAGATCATCTCCTTTCTTTTTATCGATCCGGGCCTGCCGTCGTTCCGCGAAGGGTGCTTTAACCAACCCCACGGTCCACATCCCGTCGGAAGAGAGTTTGTAGCGATTGACTTGCTCCAGCGTGAGCGATCTGTTACCGGTGAGATCGTGCAGGACAAGGGTGGTGTCCCCCTCCTGGGGTGCAATCAGTGTCGCCATAATCGTCCCGTCATCGCTGACGGTTGTTCCGGAAAGGCTTTTCCAGCTGTCGTAAACAGAGTGATCGAGAGGTTTTTTCTGAGAGAAGAGCGATAAAGTAAGTAGAAAGCCGACGATTGTCAGCGCTATGGTTCGATGCATAATTTTTCTTTTTTCAGTGAAGGAATTCTTTCCTTCAAAGAGGGTTTCCAAAAGTGGTCGAACAAAAATAGTAAAAATTTTAAAAGAATTCGGCAGAACAGGCCTTTATGAACATCCATCATCCTTTAATTGTTCCTATACCAGTATGAAGCAAGGAAATAGTTATCAGATAGCCCTCAAGGGGAAGGCACCCCTGCCGGAGGAGGCACTGCTGGGAGTAAAGGGAGTGGCATCGTTGCAACATGACCCTCAGCAGGGAACACTGCTCATTGCCATCGAGGAACGCAAGGCGGATGATGCGGCTGAGATTCTGCAGGAGGTGGTGGAGCTGATCCATAACGCCGGTGGAGAGGTGAAGAGCGAGAAGGCGACGCACCCTGTGATGCACATGACCTGTGCGGCTTGCGCCTCCAGCTCACAAAACATCCTCTCTTTCGTGCCGGGCGTACTGAACGCCTCCGTCAACTACGGTAACGGGAAGGGACAGATCGAGTACCTGCCCGGCGTAGCCACGCCCGATGCCATGAAACAGGCGCTGCAGGAGATGGGCTACGACATGTTGACGGATGAAGAGAAGAGCTCGTTTGATCAGGTGGAAGAGTTGCAGGAGAAGGAATACCGTACCCTCCGCCGCCATAACTTCATGGCTGTGGTTCTCGCCATCCCGCTGGTGGTCATAGGTATGTTCTTCATGCATGCACCCTTTGCAAATATCATCATGTGGGCCCTGGCCACACCCATCCTTTTCCTCTTTGGACGCCGCTTCTTCGTGGGGGCCTGGAAACAGGCACGTCACCGCTCAGCCAACATGGATACACTGGTGGCACTGAGCACCGGTATCGCCTACCTCTTCAGTCTCTTTAACATGCTTTGGCCCCAGTTCTGGGAGAGCCGCGGCCTGGAAGCCCATGTCTATTTCGAGGCGGCAGGGGTGATCATCGCCTTCATCCTCCTGGGTAAGATGCTGGAGGCTCGGGCGAAGGGGCACACCTCCGATGCCATCCGCAAGCTGATGGGGTTACAACCCTCCACGGTGACCGTGTTCCGCGATGAGGTGCCCCAAGAGCTTCCCATCGCGGAGGTGGTGGTGGGCGATATCGTACTGGTGAAGCCGGGTGAGAAGATTGCCGTGGATGGGGAGGTGACCCAAGGGAACTCTTTCGTCGATGAGAGCATGATCTCGGGCGAGCCGCTCCACGTGGAGAAGAGCCACGGCACAAAGGTGTTCGCCGGCACCATCAACCAGAAGGGGAGCTTCCACTTCAGGGCCGACAAGGTAGGGAAGGATACGTTGTTGGCGCAGATCATCCGTACGGTGGATGAGGCACAGGGTAGCAAGGCACCCGTGCAGGGGCTGGTGGACCGCATCGCGTCGGTGTTCGTACCGGTAGTGATCGGCATTGCACTGCTAAGCTTTGTGATCTGGCTTCTCTTTGGAGGAGAGAACGGTTTTGTTTATGGTCTGCTGACCATGGTGACAGTGTTGGTGATTGCCTGTCCCTGTGCCCTGGGACTGGCCACACCCACGGCCATCATGGTAGGCATCGGCAGGGGTGCCGACGAGGGTATTCTGATCAAGGATGCAGAGAGTCTGGAGACAGCAAAGAGGGTAGATGTGGTGGTGCTCGACAAGACCGGCACCATCACCGAGGGAATGCCACAGGTGACTGCCATCACCTGGTCGCTCGATGCCACACCCCTGCACCGTGATATCCTCTACAGCATCGAGTATCGTTCCGAGCACCCACTGGCAGATGCCATCACCGCCGAGCTGAAAGGGAATAGCGCCCTTCTCGACGAGGTCACCGTGACGCAGGTGAGCGGCAAGGGGATTGAAGGAATGTATGAAGGTGAAATCTATTATATCGGCAACCTGCACTACCTGGCATCGAAAGGTGTGGTGATCCCTGCCGATCTTAAGCAGCAGGTATACCAGGAGATGGATGCGGCACATACCGTTTCGGTTTTTACTGACAGTGAGACAGCATTGGGTGTGGTGGGCATCACTGACAAGATGAAACCCACTTCTAAAGAGGCGATTGCACAGTTGCGCAGTATGGGAGTTGACGTTGCCATCTATACCGGCGACAATGAGAAGGTGGCGGCGGTGCTCGCAGCTAAGCTGGGTGTAACTGAATTCCGGGGTGGTGTGCTGCCTGAAGAGAAGGTGGAGCTGGTGAAGAAGCTACAGCAACAAGGTCATACGGTGGCGATGGTGGGTGACGGCATCAACGACAGCGGTGCCCTGGCTCAGGCCGATGTGAGCATCGCCATGGGCAGTGGCAGCGATATAGCGATGGATGTGGCGAAGATGACCATCATCTCCTCCGATCTGAAGAGGATTCCCCGGGCAATTCACCTCTCCCAGGCTACTGTACGGACCATCCGGCAAAACCTTTTCTGGGCTTTTATCTACAACGTGATTGGCATCCCAATCGCTGCGGGACTACTCTATCCCTTCACCGGCTTCCTGCTCAACCCGATGATTGCCGGTGCCGCCATGGCGTTGAGCTCGGTCAGCGTGGTGACCAACAGCCTCCGGTTGAAGAGGAGGTCGTTTTAACCGTATCTACAAGCAGGTCATAGCCGGAGAGCAACAGCCCCACCACCTCGGAGTAGTTCTCTCGTCCCGAGCTCACCCGGTTTGTTTTCAGGTAGGTATCATACATCTTCTCCTGTGCATCGGAGAGGGTTTCGTTCCGTGCTGCCATCCAGTGCTCGCTGTTCCGTTGCAGGTCAGCAATGATCTCGGGGCGAATCGATTGCACAAGCGATTCGTACCTGTCGGGCAGCAGCCGTCTTGCATCGCGCAGCAGGTAGCCCATCACCGAGACGTAGCCACTGTATTGCACCATTGGGTGACTGCTGTAGACACAGACCACGAAGCCGTAGAGGTTGGCTTCCGACTCCGCCGCAATACCAAACTGATGGGCCATCTCGTGGGCCAGCGTGAAGGGGTAGGTGAAAGGAAGAGCGTAATGGTTCACGTGGATCTCGTTGAAAAAGGGACCGAAGTAACCCGATATGCCCATGCCGGTGTAGAGCGACTCATAGAGCATCGGCTTCACCCTTCGCTTCCCGTTGGGATATGAGAGTCGCAACGTCTCCTGCAAGCCGGCGTATAATTGTTCTATCTCCCTGCGGATATCCTCCTTGTCCATCCCGCTGCAATCCAGATAACTGTGGTTAGCCTGTTCGATGATCGTTTCCGTGAGCCGCATCAGTTTTTCACTGTCATAGGGTGCCTTCTCCAGCTCACTCCGGGCATAGAAGTCGCTCCGGAAATAAGCCATTCCCCAGCCCAGGTAGAACCAGGCGACGCCAATCAGTACAAACCATCCCACGGATAAAAGGAATCTATTCCATCCGATTTTCCGGAACAGCAGCATACTTGTCATCCCCACACCCCAGAGCAGTGCAATGGTTGTCAGGAGGTCATACAACGAGAAAGGAACGATGCCGGAGAGGAAGGAGAAGAGGGTGGCATATAGCGGATAAAAATGCTGCATATAGGCTTCGGAGAGCCGGATGTTGCGGCTGAAGATAAAAATCACAACCAATAGTACAGCGGCTGCAACAAGTAAACGGAGCCATCTTGGTTTATCGGATCTCCTCTCCGGGGTATCTCTCCTGCCCATTTTGATCATATCCAAAAATAACTATTATCCATCAAACGCAAAAATGATATTTCATTTCGGCCGGCAAGTTACCATTATAACCGGTAAGTCAATAAATCATCCCTATGGGGCCGTTGGGCAGAATAGGTATCCGCAGCACATGTTCCACATACTGGAAGTAGTAGAAGAGCTTGTGATTCAGTTCGAAGCCATAGTCCTCAACCGGGTCATACCCAATAATGGACTGAAAGAATGATCTTCTCCCGGGTTGTGTTGCCAGATAATTCCATTCCGACACATATTGGCGGTTCCAGTTCTCGTAGTAATGTTGGGAGCGGTATCTGGCAGGAGAGTCCTGAAGCATGTACCAGGTCTCAAATCCCGTGTCGAAGACAATCAATTCATATTCGACAGAATCTTGCTCTGCCACTTCACTTCCGTTCGGTTCAATTTTGACCATCCCCTTTGGACCCGAGCAGGCTGCCAGCAGTGCTGCCACGGCGAACAGGTAGATTAACTTTTTCATGTGATTAAAACTATTTATTTTCAAATGTATCATATGGAACTCGCTTTAATCATTTACCAGGGTGATAATGATTATCATGCTCGTTTCATATGATTCAAAATGTTACAAATAACTTATGAATAACCGTATACAGCCTGCATGGTGCTGCTTCTCTCTTTTGAGCGACGAGGTTGGTCATGCGCATTCCTGTTCCAAAGTTAAAGGTTTTCCCGGTTCAGCGTGAACAAAACAGGCACCAATTTTGTCTAACCTGTCAGAAGTATCCTGGTTGGGCGGTTGGAATTCAATCGACACTTCTCATTCCTAAAAAAGCAGAATAATGAAAACCCTTCGTTTCAAAACAAATATCAATTGCAGCAACTGCCTGGCCAAGG
>CAZBFS010000059.1:0-8982 GCA_964491215.1 uncultured Proteiniphilum sp. | reverse complement strand
AGGCCAGCTCTATGATTCGCATCACATTACGTGCCTCCTCAGGCTTCACTGCCAGTTCAGCCTTTCCGTTGATGGCGTCACGCAGGTTGATGTAATAATCGCGGTAATCACCCTGCTCGCTCTCCAGTTTTCCTTGAATCTTCACCCCTTTATGTTCGGTGTTGATCGTCCCCCAGATCTCCTCAGGTTCCCTTCCCCACTCCTTTCCTTGGGGGATGGCTCCCCCGTTGAGGGTTGCCTCCTGCACATCCAGTCCATACTTGACAAATGAACCACTGGTGCCATGCAACAGATAGGTGGGTCCGGGGATGCGGCATAGCATACCCGACTTGAGTGTGGCGGTGAAGGTGGGGTAGTGCAGCCGCAGATCGAAATGATCATCCACTTTTGCCCATTCACGCTGGCTGTTGATCTCAGCTGTCACAGCCTGCGGCATGCCGAAGAACCAGAGTACCTGGTCGATCAGGTGTGACCCCAGGTTGTAGAAGATGCCTGATCCGGGCAGCGGTTGTTCGCCCCAGGCACTGTCGGGGCGGGGGGTGGTGCGGTAGCGGTCGTAGTGCGATTCGTAGTCCACAATATCACCCAATAGTCCGCTATCCAGTAGCTTCTTCACGGTGCGGGTATCGCTGGTGAAGCGCCGGTTCTGGTAGACCGTCAGAACCTTGTTCTGTCTGCGGGCGATCTCAATCAGCTCATCGGCCTCCTCCACAGTCACTGTGAAGGGCTTCTCCACCACCACATGCTTGCCTGCCAGCAGGGCTTCACGCGACCAGCGGAAGTGGTCGTGGTTGGGTGAGGAGACAATTACCAGGTCAATTTCCGGATCTTCTATGATGTTCTTGCCGTTGGGAACGACAGCGGTGACCGGGTATCGTTCTTCGATCATGGTGATGCTTTCGGGACGGGTGGTACTGATCTTGGTCAGATCATATCCCTCCACCACGTCGATGAAAGGGGCATGGAACACGCGGCCTGAGAGACCGTAGCCGATGATGCCCGTGCGGATGATGGTAGACATTGGTTCTCTTGTTTTTTGTGGGTTATCATTCAAAGATACGCTATTATTTTTGAACAGGAATCAATCAGGCAGGTTAGGTTCTGTAAAAACGGTTCAGCATGAATCGCATCAGTTTTGCGGTTGCCACCGACCGGTGACTGATCCGGTTTTTCACCTCATTGCCCAGCTCGGCAAAGGTACGGCCGTACCCTTCCGGCACGAATATCGGATCGTATCCGAAGCCGTTTCTTCCCCTCTTCTCCCGGATGATGGTCCCGCTGACTACCCCCTCGAAGAGGTGATTCTCCCCATTGCAGCGCAGTGCGATCACGGTACGAAATTGTGCCTTGCGATTATCCATCTCCATCATTTCGGAAAGCAGCTTCTGCATGTTGTCTTCCGCTCTGCAGGCGTCCCCGGCATAGCGAGCCGAGTAGACACCCGGTGCCCCCCCCAGTGCTTCCACCTCCAGCCCGGTGTCATCGGCAAAACAGTCGTAACCATATCGATCCTGCACGTAGGCAGCCTTGATCATGGCGTTCTCATCGAGGGTGCTTCCTGTTTCATCGATCTCTTCGTTGCATTCTATATCGGAGAGGCTCAGTATCTCCAGTGCTCCCTCCGTGATCTTACGTATCTCCTCCAGTTTGTGCCGGTTGTTGGTGGCAAAAACGATTTTCTTCATCTCTTGCGAATTTTCTGTTCTCTTTCTTTTTCCCGCTGCCTGATCAGCTGTTCTCTTCTGCGGGCACGTTCCTTCAGTTCCTTTTCCTGTTGCCGGATCCGTTCCTCCCGGAGTCTCTCCCGTTCTTTCAGTTGTTCTTCCCTCTCTTTCGAGTCGCTTTGATCCTGCGATTGCTTCATCGCCTCACGGGCGTTTTGCTCCAGCTTCTGTAACAGTTCAGCGGGTGTAAGTCGCTCTTTGCTAACGGATGGTGCAGTTATGGGTTCATCTTTCAGCTGCTCCGAGCAGGTGCGATCAGGTTCCAAAGGTACAATCTTTTTCTCCTTTTCCTCCCTGCTGATTTCATTTTCTTCTTCTCTTTTCGTCGGCCGGTAACGGAGGGGCTCACTCGTCAGATGGATCTTCTGAAAAGAGCGGTAATCGTCGAGTCTGCCCCTTCTCTGTAGTCTTTCGACATTCTCCTGCGAGATCACCACCGGTATCACATCTGCGGGGATGGTCGCTGTGAAGAGACTGTCTGACAAGAGCATCTCTCCGTACTGATACGCATCATCATAAGTATAAAAAGTGGTGACTGCCAGTGCCTCTCTTACACCAATGGAGAGAAAGGAGAGGTCGAAGGTTCGCAGTCTGAAGCGGGAAAAGTTGAAGGCGGCGGTTGCGAAGAGTAGACTGTTGCGGTCGGCGGCTACCCTGTTGAAGGCAAGCAAGAGGAGATGAGGTCCCTGCCTCTCTGCCAGGAACAGCGGTTCACCCGCCTTTTCTGCGGTTACGTTACTCGTTGAAAGGCTTTCCCAGGCGGTGCCGGGAGGTGAGCCCGTTGGCAGCTTGCCACTCCGGGTGAGAGATTGCATCTGCTTAAGCTGCGGGAGCCACGCCGATTCCGGGAATCGTTCCGTGAAGAGAGATGCAGTTGTAGCCACCATTGTTGTGTCGCCCTTCATGAATGCGCGATAGACCTCCTGGTAGAGAGAGTCATGCTGTTGGGAGATCTGGAGCTGTGAATCGTTTGCCTCCGGAGCAGTCAGTGGCTTCTCTGCCATAGCTACAGCATCAGCAATACCCGTTGGTGCTATGCCCGCTAGTGCCAGTTCTATACGCGTCAACTGCTCTTCATTCGCTCCGGGTTTCATCCTTTCCAGTGCCCTTTTTATTTTATGTTGTTTCTCCTGCGGTGCCAGCGGCAGCTGGCTTACCGTAGCCTGCAGCCTGAGGTTAAAGGGGGTTGAAAGGCCTTTCACCACTTCGAAAGCCTGATAGGCCTTTTCATGATCGCCGGTCACTTGCAGCAGTTGCCCCAGCAGGTACTGAAGCCTATTTTTTTGTGAACGCACTTTTTTGTGCTTGATGACACGTTTCAGCCACGGGATAGCAGCATTGTAATCGCCACGTTTTAGCAGGTAGCCGGTATATGTCTCCGCGAAGAGTAGCTGCAGCTGATCCGGTAGGTTGATCGCCAGTAACATCCGCGCACTTTGTTCAGCCAGGTAAAGGCGATTCTGTTCCGTGTAGCAGCGTAGCATCCAGATGGCCGCTTCGTTTGTGATCTCCCTATCGTGCCGGTAGGTGCGGCTGATATGAGAGAAGACTGCCAGTGCCTCTTCGAGGTGGCCGTTCTGAAGGTGTGCCTTGCCCAGCAGCATCCAGACGTTGTGCAGGAAGGGGTTGAACTCCTCCTGTTGAAGCCACTCACGCTGTTCGGCTGATACTCTTTTTGCTGGGTAGCGGCGTGGCTTCGCGGTAATGGAGTGCTCACGGATCGCCTTCGATGTTTTCTCCACCACGTCATCGAATGGTCCCCCCTGAAACCGCGTCTCATCTGGTATCACTCGGGGGTAGAGGGGGAGCAGGCTGTCGTAGTGGTCGGTGAAGTTGCGCGATTGCTCCTCCAGGATCTCATGATAGATCTGTTCAGCATTGTAATAGACGTTGTAGCGGGTGGTCAGCTCGTGGTAGGCACGTGTCACGGCATTGTTCCTCCCCGTGCTGCATCCCGCACAGAGGAAGAACAACAGGATCAGGGTAGATGATACGCCCCGATAGCTGATGATCTCTTTTTTCACCCTGTTGATATCCGTTGAAGTTTTCAACTATATAACTGAGAAAGGCGGCTTTTATTGTTTGTATTGATTACTTGCCTGTCATAGGTAATCTGTTTCAGAAAAAAAGCTGTCACATCTCAATCCGGGAGTTGACGGGCAGCTGTGCATATTGCTTGTTTCAAAGATCAGTAAGCACTATTTTTGTATCTCAATTTTGAAACAGGAATATATGAAGATATTTTTATTGATAACAGGGGTAGTGGTTGTCGCCTTTGTTGCATACCTCGTCGTCCTGCAAAGGAAGATGAAGAAGATGCCGCTGGTGGAGGACCACGAGACGATACTCACCCTCACAGCCCGCAATTTCAGTCAGCAAATCCGCAACAGGGTGGTGCTGGTTGACTTCTGGGCCGCCTGGTGCGGTCCCTGCCGCATGATGGCACCTGTGCTCAACAGTGTTGCTGCAGAGCTCTCAGATAAGGCTTTTGTGGGTAAGGTTGACATTGAACAGCATCAGGCACTCGCCCAAAAGTACAACATTAGAAGCATTCCCAGCATGGTGCTGTTCAAGAACGGTAAGGAGGTTGCTCGTTTCGTTGGGGTGAAGAACAAGGACTTTCTATTGAAACAGATACAAAATGCATAGAGAGATCTGACGCTTCAGGTGATACCTGATATTTGGATGTTTCCGGCAGGCTGCATGCCTGGGAGGGATCAATGGCCATACCGCCGTGGTCCCTCTCAGCCCATGGCCGGCCGTTTTTTCTTTGCAATCGCCTTGATCGTTTTGGCGACGAAGAAGATCACGATCAGCACGAAGATGATGAGTGCACCTGAGGGGACGTTGAGATAGTAGGAGAGGATCAGTCCGGTAACGCTACCTACAAAACTGAAGAGGATGGAGAGTGTGATCATTTTGGCATAATTCACCGTGAAGAGATTGGCTGTCATCTGGGGTACGGAGATCAGCGACATCAGCAGCACGATCCCCACCAGACGGATGCTTAGTACAATGGTGACAGCGATGAAGAGCATCATAGTATACTCGATGAACTGTGTTGGCAGACGTCGTGTACGTGCAAACTCGCTGTCGAAAGAGACCGAGACGATGGCATGGTAGAAGAGGAGGAAGAAGAGCAGTAGCAGAGATGTAAGTGTGAGGAGTGCTATCAGGTCGGTACGGGTGATGGTGAGGATGTTGCCGAAGAGATATTCCGACAGGTTGGGTGCATAACCCGGTGTGAGAAAGGTGAGCAGGATGCCCAGCGCCATGCCGAACGACCAGAAGACGGCGATGGCTGAGTCTTCGCGTACACCCTGCTTGTGCGACAACCACTGGATGCCGAAGGCGGAGAGGACTGAGAATACCATTGCCGAGAGGATGGGCGGGAAGCCGAAGAAAAAGCCGGCACCCAGTCCGCCGAAAGAGGCGTGTGTGATGCCCCCGCTAATGAATACCAGTCGTTTCGAAACAACATATGTCCCAATCATGCCACAGGCGATGCTGGCAAGCAGTGCTCCCAACAGGGCGTTGCGGAAAAAGGCATATTGAATCAGTTCCGGGATATTCATTGTCAATCGCTGATCAGGCGTGCATTTTGTGGGTCCTCAGATCGTTCACAATCATCAGTACCTCATCCTTTAGCTGATCGGGCAGGGCGATTTCCCTCATCCGGAGGCTTCTGATCCAGCGTGGCTTCTCCTCATCGAGTATCGAGTAGAACACTTCGCGGAACTCATCTACTTCCTGCTCATTGTAATCTTCCGAATCGCGGTTACGGTACTTGTCCAGCTCCTCATCTTCGAAATATTCAGCTGGCTCGGCGAAGGCCGCGATCAGGCTGTCCTTGTCGCAGATCTCATGTGCTCCGCAGCAACCGCTGTTGATGCTGCCAAGATCGATGGGAGGGGCAGGTGTCTCCCGCTCGCGGGTGTTTCCTTTTTTTCGTTGAAGGTAGTTGGAGAGGGTGAGAGCGATGATAAAAAAGGCAATGATGGCGATAAAGAGATATAAACTTAGCATAAACTGTATTACTTTGGTTGAATGGTGAATCCCGCCTGTTTCAGTTCTTTCCAGAAGGAGGGGTAAGACTTGGTGACCACCATGGGGTCATTGATCACCAGCGGGTTGAAGAGTATTGATCCGGGAGCCATCGACATGGCCATGCGGTGGTCATCGAAGGTGTCTATTGCAGGCACTTCGTCAGGGTAACAGCGTTCACCGTCCCATTCCAGCATGCCTGAACCGTTTTCCCGCAGCACGAAGCCCATCTTTCTCAGCTCGCTGATCAAGGCTGCTATGCGGTCTGTCTCCTTGATCTTCAGGCTCTGGGTGCCAGAAAAGAGGAAGGAGATGCCCTTGAGGCAGCATGTGGCAGCGAAGGTTTGCACCAGATCGGGTTCCTGTACGAAGTCGTGGAAGAACTTTCTGGCTTTCCGTTTCACGTGGCGTATGATAATCCCATCGGGCTGGTATTCTGTCTCCACCCCCAGGTCGGAAAAGAGGTTCGCCACGTTGGCATCACCCTGCAGGCTTACTTTTCTCAGGCCGGGTAGTTTCACTTCAGCCCCCGGCAGCAGGGAAACGATCTCATACCAGTAGGATGCCGCAGACCAGTCCTGCTCTACGGTATACTCGACCGCTTTGTATTTCTGTGGTTTTACTGTGATCTTGTTATCCTCCCATTTGGTGTGTACCCCGTAATCTTTCATCATGCCGATGGTGAGGTCGATATAGGGCTTTGAAATCACCTGTTTCTCGATGTTCATCACCAGCCCTTTTTCCATCGTAGGAGCTACCATCAGCAGTGCGGAGATGAACTGAGAGCTTATGTTACCCGCCACGAAGACCTCTCCTCCCTTGAGTCTGCGACCTCTGATCCTGAGAGGTGGGTACCCCTCCTTTTCCAGGTAGTCGATCTCGGCACCCAGCACATTGAGTGTTTCCACCAACGGATGTATGGGACGTTCATGCATCCGCTTGCTGCCTCTGATAGTCCATTCTCCCTCCATTCCGGCAAGAAAAGCTGTCAGGAAACGCATGGCGGTTCCGGCGCCCTTCACGTCGAACTGGTTGGAGTTTGAGTTGAATGAGTCGATGATCACCCCTGTGTCTTCACACTCCGACAGATTGAGGATGGGGGTGGAGCTGAGGCTTAATGCATTCAGGATAAGGGCCCTGTTGCTGATGCTCTTCGATGCGGGGAGATGCACCGTTGTGCGCACCTTCTCGGGAGGGCTTATTCTATATTGCTGTTGCATTACGCTCTTTATTTTTTACAAATTTAATCATTTATGGCGAGAGAGCCTCCGTTTCTGTTGCCTTTTAGCTTGTTTAAACTCATTTATGTTTTTTTTCTGTTTATCAGCCGCAGGATCAGCTCTTTTCTCTCTTGTTGAGCTGTTCATTCCACCAGACCGTAGATGAAGATGGCCAGGATGGCCAGAGGGGCTATGTAGCGCAGCAGGAAGATGTAGACTTTCAGGAAGCCGGTGCCCAACCTGATTGTTCCATCGTTGGTGATCTGGGCGGCCACCATTTTCTTGTCGAGGTACCATCCCACGAAAAGCGAGATAAAGAGTCCCCCCAGGGGGAGCATCACCTTGGCGGAGGCCAGATCCATCAGGTTGAAGATATCAGATGAGAAGGAGGAGCCGATGCCCAGCAGGATCACGCCCGCGGTGACCAGCAGGGTGCTTCTCTTGCGGGTGAGACGGTACTCCTCATGGATGTAGAGCGTCACCACCTCCATCAGTGAGATGCTGGAGGTGAGAGCAGCCAGTGCCAGCAGGCAGAAGAAGAGTGATCCCCAAATAAAGGAGAGGGGCATCTGGTTGAACAGCTCCGGCAGGGTGATGAAGAGGAGTCCCGGTCCTCCCGCCACCAGCTCATCGGTGATGGTGTCGGGACTGTTGGTGAGAGCGAAGGCGGAGGGGAAGATGATGATCCCGGCCAGTATGGCCACCATTGAATCGAGAATGGAGACCTGTACTGCTGTTTGGGTGAAGTTGGTGTTGTTGTTGAAGTAGGAGCCGTAAGTGATCATACAGCCCATGCCGATGGATAGTGAGAAGAAAGCCTGTCCCATGGCATCGAGGAAGAGGGTGGGCTTCAGGTGTGCCGGGTCGGGGCGGAAGAGGAAGACAAGACCTGCCGATGATCCCTCCAGGAAGACCGAACGAAGTGCCAGGATGATCAGCAATAGAAAGAGTATCGGCATCATGATCTTAGAGGATTGTTCGATTCCTTTCTTGACACCTGAGAGAATGAAGAAGGCGGTCAGCAAGGTGAAAAGTATCATCCATCCGGTTTGTCGTAACGGGTTGCTGAGCAGGTTGTTGAAGTTGCCGGAGAAGTCAGTCACGGTGTGCAGGCTGCCGGTAAGTGCCTGGAAAACATAGTCGAGGGTCCAGCCGCAGACCACCATATAGAAGCCCATGATCACAAATCCGGTAAGGACTCCCAGTCGTCCCACCCACTTCCACTGTGTGCCGGGTGCCAGCTTGTGAAAGGCACCGGCCGAGTTGGCCCTGGAGCCGCGACCAATGATGAACTCGCTCATCATGAGTGGGATGCCGAAGAAGAGGATGCAACCGATGTATACAAGGATGAAGAGTGCACCACCGCTGTCAGCTGTCTGGCTGGGAAAGCGCCATATGTTACCCAGTCCCACTGCCGAGCCGGCGGCTGCAGCTACGATCCCTATCTTTGAGGCAAAAGTGACTCTTTTCTCTGTTACATGCTCCATTCCATCCCTTCCTTGGTATCCTTTATCTCGATGCCGGCAGCCTTCAGCCGGTCCCGAATCTGGTCGGAGGTGCTCCAGTCCTTCTGGTCGCGTGCCTGCTTGCGGATATCCAGGATCAACGACATCAACCCTTCAATCACCTGGCTGCCGGCACCCTGCCGTGTCTCGTCGACCAGCCCCAGCACCTCGAAGATGAAGGCCTGCATCATCTTTTTGAGTTGTTGCAGATCGTCGGTGGTGAGGCTCTCCTTCCGGTCTCTTACCGAATTGATGATGCGCACCGCGTCGAAGAGATGGGCGATCAGTACCGGGCTGTTGAAGTCGTCGTTCATTGCATCGTAGCAGCGCTCTTCCAGCTCTGCGATGTTGACAGAGGAAGTGGGAGAGGGCTCTATTTTTTCAAGCGTGGCGAGGCTCTCCATCAGTTTTCGGTATCCCTTCTCGGCTGCCTGCAGTGCTTCGTTTGAGAAGTCGAGAGTGTTTCTGTAATGCGATTGCAGCATGAAG
>CAZBFS010000058.1:0-9040 GCA_964491215.1 uncultured Proteiniphilum sp. | reverse complement strand
TTCTGAGCAGGCACCGCAGCTGGTCTCATCGTAGTACACAATGCAGTTCTCGATGATAAATTGCACCTGTCCCGTCTGGGTGTGATGTTTTTCCTCTTTTGTCAGCGGCAGGATGGCTCCGGTAGGACACACATCTCCACAGATGGTGCAATCATAGTTGCAGAAACCGTGGTCGAAGTAGAGCTTGGGTTGCATCATACCCCCCAGTCCATACTCCAGAAAGGCCGGCTTGATCACATGCGAGGGACATTTGCTCACGCAGAGATGGCAGGAGATGCATTTCTCCCTCAGATGATCGAATGAGAGTACTCCCGGTGGAGCGATGGGTGTCTCCCTACTGAGCTCTCTTTTTGGTAATAGTCCGTTGGTAACTCCTTGTGCCAGCATCCTGCCCGCAGCGAGGCCGGTGATGAGCGATGCCGAGAGAAAACGGCGCTTGGAGGGATCATGTGGTTCCTCCTCTTTCAGATAAGTAAAGGCATGAACATCCTCTGTTTTATTTGATCTCCAGGGTAGTGTAAAACGATATTTCATGGCATCGCGGTTACAGCTCTCGATGCAGTTGAAGCAGGTGATACAGCGGCTCTGGTCGATCACTTTGTTCTGCACATCGATGCAGGAGGCCTTGCACTTCATGCTGCACAATCCGCAGGAGTTGCATTTTTCATCTTCAAATGTGATTTTGAAGAAGGCATATTTGCTGATAAAGCCCAGGATGGTACCCACGGGACAGATGGTATTGCACCAGGTACGGCCGTTCCGCCATGCCATGATACCGATCACCAGCAACATGACAAGGGCGATAAGGGTGGATGAGATGCCCAGCGCGTAGATGCTCACGCGGTAAAAGGTGTAGTTGTCGATGGAGGTGAAGATGGATGCAAGCAGGTTGTTACCGGCAAGGTATGCAGGACGGAAGAGATGGGTGACCATCCTGCCATAGGCACCGTATGGATCGAGCAGACCCACCAGGAAGGTGAAACCGAAGATGAAAGCGACCAGCGTGGCAGCCAGGACGCTCCAACGGAGGACTGTCTTCGCTTTGCTATAGCGGTACTTTTTCTTTCTGATGAATCGTTTGGAGAACCATGCCACGATATCCTGGTAGATCCCCATGGGGCAGAGTGAAGAGCAGTAGATCCTTCCAAAGAGCAGCGTGAGGATCACCAGGGCGGCGAGGATCACCAAGTTGACGGCCAGCAGTGCCGGGATAAACTGTAGCTCGGTGAGGAACTGCAGCCAGTCGGGAAGTACCCCCCTGAAATCAAGAAAATAGAGGGTGATCAGGGAGAAGAGAATGAGCGAGGCGATAAGTCTTATATTCTTCAGCATAAGGTTTAATTCTGATGATTGATCATCATATAATGAGCGACTTGATCCGGTGGTTGGTACCGGTTCATATCGCAGCGACAGGTATTGTTTATCTGCTGGCAGCGGCTCAGATACGCACCCGGCGGATTTTCAGCTTATCCAGGTCCATCGTGCCCACTCCCAGCTCCTGTGCTTTGGACAGGTGTAACACCTTCTCCAGGGGCATCTCACGTGCCTGGTTGAAGAAGTTGGCGGCAGCTGTATCCACGGCCACGATGTCCTGCGAGAGAAAGAGCCCCTTGGAGAGCACCACGTCGGAAAGGGAGCGACCGCGGGGACCACTGGTTTTCATCAGTCGGTAGGCATCCACCACGTTGAGCACGGGTCGTTTGGCGTAGGTACAGACATCGGCAATGCACTGTTGCAGGTCATTGGCGTGGAAGTATCCCCTGTCCCATACAATACCCATGTAGTTCTTCATTGAGATGGTGAGTTGCGCACCACCGTGATTTTTTAGCACGGGCACGTTGATCCACTTGTCACTGTCGACAATTGCCTGGTGTACCTTGGTGGTTTTGAGGCTTCTGCCTCTGGGTAGGGAGACCGTTTTGTAGTATGACTCCTGGTGAGCAGGTACCACCTTAGCTCCTGCTGCTTTGGCGGCCGCTTCAATACCGCTGTTGCTGTAGCACTTGCGCCAGTCGTCACAGGTATGATCGAAGACGGTTACCTCTGATGCACCTGCAGTGAAGCACTGCCTGATGATCTCCGTGATCAGCATGGGATTGGTGTTGGCAGCCATCTCCACCGGCTGATCCCATCCGATATTGGGTTTCACGCACACCTTGTCGCCCTTGCTGATGAAGTTCTCTATTCCTCCCATCTCGGCGATCGCCTTGCGGAACATTGCATCCGGCTCGCCGCCCAGCACTGCCACCAGGTCGTAACCGGAGGCCTGTGCACTTGAGAACGACTGCGTCAGGATGCTCATCGCTTCAGTCTCTTTTACAGTGGTGAGGGCTGCTCCCGTAAGGGCTACCGCTCGTAAGAAATTGCGTCTGTCCATATGTTTGTTTGTTTTGGTATGATCAATATTTATATATGAATCCTCATTCCACCGAAAAATGTACGTTCCGGCATCGGGTAGCCGGCGTTGATCTCATATGCATCATTCAACAGGTTTTCTCCTTTCAGGAAGAGATGAATCCCTTCCAGGAGACGGTACTGCGTCCGTGCATTCCAGAGCAGGAAACTCTCCTTGATTGGATCAGGGTTGACCGAAGTGTAGAGATTGCCCACAATCATCACTCCGGTAGAGATGCTCCATCTTCCTTTGTTGAAGTTGCCGCCGGCGTAGAACTTATGTTCCGGTGCTGCCACGATGGGGTGGCCCATATCGAGATAGCTGTAGTTAGCTGAGAGCTGGAGCTCTGTTGTTGCCTGCCAGGAGAGTTCCGTCTCCACCCCCCTGTTATCCACCTCACCGCTGTTATTCCATTTGCCGATACCCGGTTCGGTCTGTTGGATTATGTTGTCTCCCTTGATGTAAAAAAAACTCAGTCCGAAGCGCAACCGATAGTGAGGGATCATCTGCAGCAGTGACAGCTCATAGTTCATGAGTCGTTCAGGTAGCAGATCGGGGTTTTGCGGTGGGAACATGTACATCTCCCTTATGGTGGGGTTGCGGAACCCTTTACTCAGAATCGCTTTCAGTACGGTAGTGGTTGCGGGAGTGTAGGTGAGTCCCAGTTGTGGAATCCACTCCGATCCGTTTTTCTTGTGGTGATCGAGCCGAACCCCTGCGTTAAGGGTGATCCTGTTGTCAAAGAGAAATTGTCGCAGGTTGAGGTAGCCGGCGGTGGAGTAGAGATCTGCATCGGCCAGTGTAACGTTATCTGACTTATCGGGATATTGATTCCAGGCCTTACCGCCGAAGCGAAAGTGATCGAAGCCGGCGGTGAAGCTGTTGCCGCTAAAGAAGGAATACGACTGGTATACAGAAATGCCCCTCATCTGATCGTCTGAACGGAAACGATAATCCAGTGGAATATAAGATGAAGTTGCAGGTACCCCGTCGTTGATCTTGTGCGATCCAAAGTTGTAAAACAGCTTCACCGCACCCGAGGTGTTGGCGTAGTTGTTCTCAATCATGGCTGATCCAACTCCCCGGGTGATATCGGCATCGTTGTCAAGTATGGGGTTGGATATCTTTCCCGGGTTGGAGGAGGTAGTGCGGGAGATGTTGAGGTCGATTGATCCGCTCCAGGGAGGTGAGAAGTCGTAACCCATCCTGGCATAACCGTTCAGCTGTTCAAACTCCGAGTTCGCTCTGTGACCGTCGGAGCGATTGTAACCGATGCCGGCGTTGACATGTAGTTTTTGTCGCTTCCATCCGGTGGCGGCATCGGCTGAGAAGCTGTTGAAGCTCCCGTACATCAGTTGTGCATTGTTACCGAAGCCCTCCTCATGCTCTTTTTTGGTGATGATATTGATTACCCCGCCCATGGCGTTTGAACCGTAGAGCATGGACGCTGGTCCTCTCACCACCTCCACCCGTTCGGCCATCATCGACTGGTAGCTGTCGGCCAGGGGGTGTCCCATCAGTCCCATGTATTGTGGATGACCGTCGATTAGCACCAGCACTCCCGAGGTGGGAGCACCACCGATGCCACGGATGCTCATGCCCCCTGCCGCCCCGTTGGCCACACCGTAACCCATCACACCCCGTTGTGTGATGAAGAGACCTGGCACCTGCTCAGTGAGTAGCGGCAGTAGTGAGGTCTCTTTGCGCTCTTCGATCCGGCTGCTCCCGATCACCGATACCGTCATGGGCAGCGTGCGCAGTGTGATCCCCGGCATGGAGCCGGTGACGATCAGCTCATCGAGTCGAATGGTGTCACTGACAACGGGTGTTGCTTCGTGAGACGCAGCCTGTAGAACTGAGAGAGAGAGGGTGATGAACAGCAGCAGGAGTTTTCTCATAGGATCCAGGGAAATTTAAAACAATCTTCATCGTAGAGTGAATAATCAGCTTTTCCATTAACGGCGAAGGTTTTGATTTCTCGGGCTTCATATAGCAGATCGATGGCAAACTTAACGGTTGCACCTGTCTTGATGCGATCTTCCACCAGCAGGATGGTTCTACCTTTGATGTCAAAATCGATGGGTGAGACCAGTTGCGGCCGTTCGAATCTGGGCTTTTGGGAAGGGTCGCGTAGGTTGATGCGGAGCAGTTCCATCTGCAGGTTGAGCCGTTGGTTGAGGATCGCAGCAGGAATGATGCCACCATTGGCGATGGCAACAATCAGGTCGAATGATTCGCGAAAGGTGATCTCACGAAAACGCTGCATCACCTCCTCAAATGATTTTATTTCACTCATATCTCCCTACACTTTTCTGAGTGCTTGTAACAGGAAGTAACCGCCAACAAGCTGAATCAGCATTCCCGGCAGACCAATGCGGAAATCCTGCAGGGCTGTGTATAGACTCCCTGTCATGGCCCACTCCAGCCCGGTACCGATCACCTGATAGGCCAGGATGGCGAGCAGAAGGGCAACAATTGAGACCTTGCCGTAATGTCTGGCAGCCATGGCAGCTGCAATGGCGAGGATCACCGACTTCACGATGATGGCTGGCAGCACGGCTGTTGGTGGCATGCCGAACAGCAGGTTGTTAGCCAGCGGTGAGAGCAGGGCAGTGAGTATCCCCACATGGATGCCATATTTGTAGGCGGCGATCAGCGTGAAGAAATAAATTGGCAGGAAGATAAAACCACCCTGTGGAATGAGGTGTGCCAGCTGCGGCAGTAACAGGTTGCCGATTACGAAAAGAGCGGCAAAGAGATAGGTCTTGCTGTTTGTCAGGTTGTAGGTGTAAAGTTGTGATGTTGTTGACATGATGTAATAATTATATCGTTATGAAAAATAGTTTCTAATGCTGCTGTGTAGGCTTTACAAAACTAATCATTAATAAGATTGATTTTGTTAACGCAGTTGTTATTTTTTATTTAATTAATGAAAAACAGGTATCGCCTGACATTGTCTGGTCTCACCGGATTTATTCCGGAAGGGATTATGTAACGTAGAAATGGTGGCCTCACTCTCCGGCAGCTTCGCGGTGATGAAGACGAGAGAAGCAACAGTACAAAAGGGAGTAGTCCTCCCTGCTGCGGGCACCATACTCATAAACGGGACAGTCCATCTCCAGGTCAATCAGATCATCCAGAATAGTCACCTCCAAGGCAAACGCTACACTGTGGTTCTCGATACCTTCCTGCTGTTTTTCTTTTACGGACAAATGTGTACGTTATTGGGGGACGGACCGTTGTATGACTCTTTCAATCCGCCAAAATTGATCAGCAAGCGGTCAATATTGAGAGAGGGATCAATTCCCCAAACCTTGAAAGTATGATGACCCGGTGAAAGATGCATATTTCCATTTCCGATCATTCGGTGTTCCAATAGACTCTTTTGCCATGTGAGAGAACCCTCATTTCCAATTTCGAAGATGATCTCCTGCATGGGACCATTATCGATACTGATAGCGCATTTCATTGGCTGGTTCTTGTCGGTGGGAAAAGCCGGTACCGCTTCAACCAGCACAACAGCGTCACCACCTTTTACCACCGTCAGCTCATATTCCAGAAGTGGTGCCTCCACATAGCCCATTTCCAGGCTATCAGTATGATCGTTTTCAAACGGTGTGACCATCATTGCCCCACCGCTGCGTCCCAACCCCCTGATTGATTTCCATGTAGCAAACCTACTCTCTTTCTTGCGGGAGTAGTTTAGTGCCGGTAGAACAATGACGCCATTATCTTCCCAAAAGGTGCCGGTTGATTTTATTGTATTGTTGTGTAACAGATTAACTCTTATCCGATAATGCTGTGCTTCACCATGAATCTCAATGAAGCCTTCGTTGATTCCCGCTATTTCTTTTTTATTAGCATTGACGGTTATAAAGATACGCTCCGCCCCATCCGTCAGATATCCTTTCTCTTTACTAAGCAAGATCCAGGGGTGACTGGTTGTAGCACTCCATCTTTCGGGTTTAATTCCGAAAGCGTAGAGGTCAATGAAAGCGGTAGCAGGGATACAAGTGTGAAATAGTGGAAGCAGGTTCTCTGTTGTGCTCTCCGGCATAAACTGCTCTCCTTCCTGCTTGAGCATAAGGTCATAGAGCTTGGCACCACTTTTCCCCGGATAAAGTGTAATCCTGTTCCATCCATTGTTGAGCACCACATCCGATACCTGAAACTGCTGGTATCTGCCGGGAGCAGCCGTGACCGGTAATGGTGCCTGCTCATTGCACTTAATCCACCAGGAATTGCTTTTATGATCCGGGAAATCGACAGATAAATAAAGTTTATGCAGACCGCCCGAAGGCTCACCAAAGTAGAAGTCGAAAACCGCTTTCGAGTCGGTAGCAATGGTGTAGGGGATGGTGTCCCACTCAGGTGTTCGAACCTCCCTGTCTCTGCCCTTCCCGGGCCAGATCAGATATTGCGATTCATCCTTGTCTATTGCTCTGATCATCTCACCGCTGAGGGTAGCTTCATTGCTTTTGAGGTAGATCACTGAGCCTCTGGTGCTGACAAGCGGGAGAATCCCTTTTGTTGGTTTCAACGGAACAGATCCTCCTTCAATGATCACCCCCATACCTTCTCTACCATCGGTTTCCAGACGTGCAGTAACCGGAGCGTGAAAAACAGTTGAGCCGTTTTTATAACCCGGTTTGTAATCGGTTATCCGATTCCACTTGCCATCGGCTACCTCTTCGTTGTATCTGCGTGTCAACTCCTTAATCTCTGTAAACGCTACAAATGCCGAATCACTGTATCGGTTGGCGACCGATCGTCCCTGTGCGGCATATGCACGACTTTTATAGGCGTAGAGCCATTTTTCGTTCATGGCGGCAGCAGCGGCAATTGGATAGAATACCAATTGGTAATAGGTATCCAGGCACTTCTTACCCAGCTTGCTCCCAATTTCTGCGGCTTTTTTCCTGAGTGACTGATATGCAGATATCCTTTTTGTCACTTCATCTCCATAGTGCCATAAGCTGAAGTGCGGATCACTGACATCCGGCCATCCGGCCCATTGGCTCTCCGAGAAGCCCATGAACTCTGGTTTGCGTTCTGCTGCAAGACGGTAATATTCCCACATCAGAGAGCTGATTTCCTCCGCATAATGTTGCGAAATATCGCGTGCAGCAACCTCCGCAAAAAATGAGGCAAGATTCTCCTCGTTCCATGATGTTTCATTCCATGCCAGGTCGAGGAAGAACTCCATCTGCCACTCGCGTCGTTTAAGATCACCCACGTTGGCAACCCAGATCCTATCCATCTGCTTTGCTCTTGCCCGGCTCATCTCCCGCCAGATCAGTGCCGGTGAAACCGGGGATAGCCATATGTAAGGGTGTGGGGCCCCCAGGTAGGAGAGGTGGTAGTAGACCCCACCTCCTCCTGTTCGCTTTTGCTCTTCTTCAGTTGAGAAGCGGCGGATATGACCGTGGTTATCGTCTGCCCACATGATGGTGATATCATCCGGCAGTGAGAGTCCGGCATCATATTGCTGCATCACCTCTTTATAGGGGATGAATACCTGGGGGATTGCATCAGGCGGCTGGTTGATGTTGCGGGAAAGTATCTCACGTTGATCCCCGAAGATCTTTTCCAGGAGACCTGCTCCCTCCTCGAGAGTGCTTACACCCTGCATGCCTGAGTCGTGAATACCGCGCAACCCCATGGTATAGATGTTCTCATAGGCGGATGCATCACTGACCTGTTTCTCCATCACTTCCATCATCCGTTTCCTGTTTCGCTGATAATCCCAGGGTCCGTCAACGGTGACATCCCATTCCGAGCCGGCATTGTTGAAAAGCAATGGTTCGGCGTGACTGGATCCAACCACGATACCATAACGGCGCGCCATTTCCCTGTTTTCGTTCACCAATTGGAATGACTTCGTGTTGGGGTGCATGGCCGGCCATATGTGATTCGCTCGGAGTCGCAACAACAGTTTAAACACTTTCTCATAGGTGCGGGGACCGATATCACCGAATTCAGGATCGAAGGTGTACTTTGCCCAGGGCCATAATCCCCAACCCTCATCATTGAGGAAGATGCCACGATACTTCACGGAGGGTTTTTGCCTGACCAGTTGTTCACTGAACATGAGGTTGCTATTTTTTTCCGGAATCACATCTGCCCACCATACCCAGGGGGAGACACCTATCATGCGGGATAGCTCCATGACACCGTAGGCTGCTCCCCGGGGATCACTGCCGGTCACAAACAGAATGTTGTTCCCCTCACTGACTCTTGCCTCAACACGGAATGCCTCCCACTGGTTTCGGATGTCGGAGGCATCAACGCCATAGAAATCGAGCAGCTTCTCATGCTCTGGATCCTGCCCCAACACCCCCACCACAATGGTGCGATTATCAACCTGGTTAGTTGTGGCAGAACCCTCCCGGCATACCAGTCTTGTATCAGCTTTAAATATGCTGATCGCACTCTTGATCACCTCCTCCTGTCCGGCGTAGTAGATGTCTGCTCCTTTATCGTTTTCAATCAGGGCGAATGTGTTTGACTGCCCTGACAACTGCGCCAAGATCAGAAGAAAAGAGAGTGTTGCAATAAGCCTCATCGGTTTTCAAAATGTAAAGGGCTTGCCTCCGGCAATCACCTGTCTCAGTTCTTTGTCAAAGGTGGCACGTTGCCCGGTGC